>CAZBDM010000513.1:0-1339 GCA_964490675.1 uncultured Oligoflexales bacterium | reverse complement strand
CCACGACCGCTGTTTTGGCTTTCAAGTTATTGCGTGCAAACTTAGCAAGCTGTGAGCCTTGCTGCGTATCAACAAAACAAGAGCGAAACACGAAGTTTTTATTCTTTGTCACAACTGGTGAAGTGGCGTATGGCGTGAGCATGACCTTTTTCTTCGATTCAGCAATGCGCGCTGCAACAAGTGCTTTCGAGCTTTCGCTTTCAGCAATAATAAAATCATGATTGTTAGCAGTTGCCTGCCTCATGGCACGGCGGGTACCCACGGCGTTATTGCCGGAATTATAACGAAAAAGTGAGAAGTTAAGACCGCTCTTTTTGAGTTCGTCTTCGGCAATTGAGATTCCACGAAGGACATCGAAGGACTCTGGTTTCTTGCCAGTGAGATCGAAAACCAACCCTATCGACCAGGTCTCAGCCACGGCAAAATCTGTCAAAAAAATTGACACTATTAAAATAAATACACGCATCCTCGTTCCTCAAATGATGAAAAACATAAATTATTTCAAAATCGTCATATATTGCCCTTGGCGGGCGCAAGGGAAGATGACGCAAGAACAAGGCCAGCTTTGACGAGAGTTTAAATGGAAGGTCTAAGGAGTTGATAATACGAGTTGAAACCCTATGTCCTCAGAAAATCTGAAGCAATGTCGATGAGACGATGCGATTGGGGGTTTTTATGCAAACTAGGGTGTCAAAATTTTCAGTCATTTTGATCATGTTCTTTTTGACTGGATGTCATAGCGGTACGTTCAGTCAGCAATCAGAAGGTACAGTAAAGTCACTATCGAGTGACACTGAATCCTCTGCTTCGCAAAACAATTCAGATAACAATAATGACAAAAAATCTTCATCTGATGCCCAAGGCGTCGATGAACCTATAGCAATCAACGGTACCTATCTTGCTTGCATTTCCGCTCCAATCGATGCTGATACTTCTCAGATCTTTTGCGGGTGGCACGAAGAAGATGATTTTGTGAGAGGTCTAAGTCGAGAGCAATTTGACTTTGAAGTGAGAGACGCTATCGGTCGCTCTTATATTTATTCCTATGATCCATTGACGGGACTGCTGTCTTTTAGGATTTTAAACAAGCAGCAGGATCAAACACAAGTCTCGTTTACACTTAAATCAGATGCTGGCGAAAAGTCTGACCGAGGAAGTCTATCTAAACGACTTGCATGGGGTGATGCGCATAAAGATCGATTAATACCACCTGCAAACCCTTTAGCTATTGATGTCGGCTCCTTTGATGTTTTAGTTGGTGAACAGTTGCAATTTGAATTGTCAGGGGGGCAAACGCCCTATCAAGCGATTTACAGTAGTGAACTGGGTCAGTTTGATT
>CAZBDM010000512.1:2459-3884 GCA_964490675.1 uncultured Oligoflexales bacterium | reverse complement strand
AAGCCAAAGGGGCTTTCAATTACGCCTGATATTTCTCCAGGTTTAAGGGCAAAAGCAGCATCACTGAACTCTTTTACCATCGCTTTACGGGTGAAAAACCCAAGGTCACCGCCAGACTTCTTACCAGATGGCTCGTCGGTTTCCTTCTTCGCGATAGCAATAAAGTCAGCTCCTTTAGCCTTGACCTTTTTGAGGAGTTCTTCAGCACGCTTCTTTGCTTCATCTTTAGTTCTTTTTTTAGCTTCAGGGGTTGAAGCACGCGAGTCTTTATGCGCAACCAAAATATGACGTGCCTGAACCTTTTCTTCGAACACATAGTCTTTTTTGTTTTTGCTGTAGTAGTCAGCAAATTTACTTTCGTTTTCTTTTTTAGCAATAAACTCTTTGATTTCTTCAGGGCTCACTTCAAACTTTACGGCCACTGGAGTGAATCTCAAATATTCCACTTCAAACTTTGTCTCTGCCATTTTGAAATCAAACTCTGCCGCTTGTTTGGGTGAAAAGGTCGTTGATCGAACAACCTGCTCCAGTTTTGAAATGGTTTGGTAACGGCTCATCTCCTCGAGGAAGCTCGACTCTGAATAACCGTAGTTTCGTAGATAGTTCTCGAAAAATTCCTGATTGAAATTACCATCTTTGTCTTGGAATGCGTTTTGCTCAACAAGAAGCTTGACAACTTCATCTTCGGAAGCTTCGATACCAAGAACAAGAGCCGTTTTATACATGACGCGTTCCTTGACAAGTTGATCCATTACTCTGCTTGCAACGCGCATCTGCTGAGGATCAAACTTATCGGGGTTTTGGCTGCGTAGACGTCGTGACATATTGTCGTAAGCTCTTCTGAACTCTGCATAGGTGACGGTGTCTCCGTCAACTTTGGCAGCGGGACCAGTGATGCTAGTCATCCGTCCACCTGGGGTACATACGCCAAAAAACGTCATTGCACCCAGAGCTGCCGCAAGGACAACCCAAGTCTTAATGTTGCCTGATCCTTTACCTTTAGTGAGGTCGATTTGGTTCGCCATTGATACTGTACCTTTTGTCGTTCATCTGATGTTGTTCAAAAACATGAAAATCATTAATAACTCAGCCTTAGCGCTAGCACAAATGATTCTATCGTGCTAATCCACAAATAGTGCTATAAATTTAACATTGAAGTTTTTTTGAATCTAAATCTACCATAGATTCTATGATATGGTTTTGATATTATTGGCGAAACATTGAATTATAGGAGACACGCATGCTCTTTGACTGGCTTGCAGGAATGTTTTCCAACGATCTAGCGATTGATTTAGGCACTGCTAACACCCTTGTTTACCTAAAAGGGCAAGGCATTGTCACTAACGAACCTTCCGTCGTAGCGGTGCAACGTGAAGGCAGAGGAACCAAAAAAATCCTTGCAGTCGGTAAAGAAGCCAAAGACAT
>CAZBDM010000512.1:0-2449 GCA_964490675.1 uncultured Oligoflexales bacterium | reverse complement strand
TACACCAGGATCAATTACCGCCATTCGTCCGATGAAGGACGGAGTCATTGCTGATTTTGAAATCACTGAGGCGATGCTACGATACTTTATCGAACGGGCTCACAACCGTCGCACGATGGTAAAGCCGCGCATCATCATCTGTGTTCCCTACGGTATCACCGAGGTGGAAAAAAGAGCCGTCAGAGAATCTGCCGAATCGGCGGGCGCTCGCCAAGTCTTTCTTATCGAAGAACCAATGGCAGCGGCGATTGGAGCCGGCCTCCCCATTACCGAGCCAAGTGGTAACATGATCGTCGATATCGGTGGTGGGACGACCGAAGTCGCAGTCATTTCCTTGGCTGGTATTGTTTACTCCAAATCGGTTCGTGTCGGTGGTGACAAGATGGACGAAGCCATTGTTAACTATCTGAAAAGAAAGTATAATCTTTTGATCGGTGAACGCACAGCCGAGCAGATTAAAATCGCTATCGGTACCGCTTATCCCGACGACGAAGTCCAAACCATGCACGTAAAAGGCAGAGATCTCGTCGCCGGAATTCCAAAAACCATCGAAATTGCCTCTGAAGAGATCAGAGAAGCCATAGCCGAACCGGTCAACACCATTGTCGAGGCCGTTAGAGTCGCTCTTGAAAAAACCCCTCCCGAACTTGCAGCTGACATCGTCGACAAAGGCATCGTCTTAGCCGGTGGTGGTGCATTAATCAGAAATCTCGACATCCTTCTGAGAGAAGAAACTGGACTGCCTATTATGATAGCTGACGATCCCCTCTGTGCCGTCGTACTCGGAAGCGGAAAAGCCCTCGATCAAATCGACATTCTGAGCAGCGTGGCAATGCAATAAAATCTTTCGGCTCTTTGCTCATACGCGGGAGCTTTTGGCTCTGAAGTTAAAAAATAGAGCCGGATGAGAAGGTGAGTAGAAGGAGCCCAATAAAATCCCGAGAAGACCAACTAAAAAGGGATTATTGCGGGCAGAACCTTCGACTTAATCATTCTCACCGGTGAAGTTATCGCAAACTTTCACCAGACGATACCTATGCAAGGGAAGAAACCTAAATACTGGATAGCAGTTATCTTAGCCGCAATTTTAGCGCCTTTTATTCTTTTTTCTTCACAGCTAAAACCTTGGCATTCCAACGGCAGCAAAACCAATCTGCTGCAAGAAATCGCTTATCCTTTTCAATATACGTTTCACTTTTTTGGCCGGCTTAATCGGCAATTTGTCCGCCATTACATCATGCTCAGCGATGTCGCCGAAGAAAATACTAAGTTAAGAAAACAGCTCGAAGGGCTGCAAACCCGGATTATGGACTACGAGCACCAGATCAAGGAAGTTCACCGTCTTCGCAAACTTTTGGGATTTGCCGAAAAGTATAAACGCGAACTGCGGGTTGCAGAAGTTGTCGGCCACCCTGGTACAACCCACTTTAAATCTTTACGTATTAGTCTTGGAACTCAAGATGATATGCATGTAGGGATGCCTGTCGTGGGGGCTGATGGTGTCATAGGTCGCATTATTCGTACAGGCCTCTTTCATTCTGACGTTCAAATGTTAGTGGACAGCAACTTTAACCTAGACGTTCTTCTCGAAAGGACCAGGGTACGAGGGGTCTTACAAGGTATCGGCAACAACCGTTGCTTGCTGCAGCTACATAGAAGGGCTGAAATAAGAATTGGAGACACTGTAATTACTTCTGGAATCACGGGAAGCTTTCCTAAAGGTCTGCCTGTTGGAAGAGTGATGAGAATCAGCTATGAGACCGATAATGTTTCACAGATTATTACGATAGAACCTTGGATTGACTTCCAAAGACTTGAAGAAGTGATGGTCGTTAAAAAGATAGACCAGCAAGTTGAAGTTATAAATGAAACGGCTGGATCTGCTTGGATGGAAAAAACAGTAGGGAAAGTCGATGAGTAGAATTTTCCCCTCATCGTCAGAAACAAAAGCAAAAACATTCTTTGAGCATTACTACGTCATAAAAAACGAGTTCGTAAGACTCCTCAAAATCCAACCTAACAGTGGTCATTTTGGTTTAGATTTATTCTATCTCTTTATTATCGCTTTAATTCAAACGACCGTCTTACCAAATATAAGTGGCGGGTTTTCAGGATTTGATTTTTACGAATGGGGCCGGCGCGATTGTGCCGGAAGGACCATCCGAGATGTATCTGAATTCAGGCAACAGTAACAATTCCATTGTTCTTCGCTTTGAGGGTGCTTCTAGTCGGTTTGATCCCATTGGATTAAAAGCTTTCATCTATAACGAAGGAAAAGTCCTTCAGCGAGAACTCTCACCTGTCGTTGGTTTGGCTCAGAGTGAGATGGCGCTACCTCTTGGCTTGGGTGCGAAGACTTCAGTCGATGCTTTGGAAATAATCTGGCCAACGGGCTGGATAAGTTGGGCTGGGCCGCTTTCGGCGAATTATGAGTACGTATTCGCTGAGC
>CAZBDM010000511.1:1471-3902 GCA_964490675.1 uncultured Oligoflexales bacterium | reverse complement strand
CAAGTTCCTCATGAGTCTCTTGGTGTCAAGGGCTTTGTAGTGCGTCAGCCCTGAGACTTAGACTCTTAGATCTTGACAAGAGGCAAATGAGCGTAAATTTACTGGATTTCTTTATCCTTCGTGACAAAAGGAACAAATCTAACCGCAATAAGGTCTCTCCCACGCGTTTGACCGAGCGCATCTTTCTCGATAAATTTAAGTATTTGCACCGCGTCTTGAGCGCCCACAGGGATGATCATCCTGCCCCCATTATTGAGCTGATCTACAAGTGCTTCAGGCACCACGACCGACGCTGCCGTTACAATAATTGCATCGAAAGGAGCTTTTTCTTGCCAAAACAATATGTCCATCGTCGACTTTGAATTGTATATTTTTACATCCCAAGGAGCTGAGCAGTGACTGAGCCCTCTGTGAAAACTCCGCGATAATCTCTACCGTAAAAACTTCTTTGACCATCTTACTTAAAATAGCCGTTTGATACCCGCAACCAGTACCTATCTCCAGGACTCTGTCAGTTGGGTTCAAAGCAAGTTTTTCCGTCATATATCCAACGATATATGGCTGGGATATCGTTTGCCCGTAACCGATAGGAAGAGGGCCGTCATCGTAAGCATGATCTTTATAAGCCTCAGGAACGAACTCTTCCCTAGGAATGCTTTCAAAAATGCTTAAAAGTTTTGGGTCTTCAATTTCTAAGTTGTCGAATTTTTTACTCATCATATTGGAACTCCTCAGTCTTCGAAAGATAAACATGGATGTCATGCTAGTGAGACCGGGACTTTCTTTCTTCACTTAACTGCTCGCAGTGAAACATCAATATCAAATCTCTCGTCATGGCTATTGACTAACAGAAGAATATGGCGAAGGAACCCGTATTGCTTGATAAGGCGCAGGCACCATATAGTTGTCGTTAAAAGTATGGACTTTATATGTTAATTCACCCTCTTCATCGACAAAATCCTGCCCAGCTTCCGCCCAAGCGATGACGCCTGGGTAAATCAACACCTTCTTCCCTTTGAATGCCCAATCACTTGCGGTAACAAAAGCACGCATGCCTGATGTACAATAGGTAATTAAGACTGCCTCTGGAAAAGCCCTTGATTGCTGATAATCGGTAATATGGATGGCGCCTTCAATATGGGAGACGTTGAATTCTTCGATTGATCGTGTATCTACCAGCACGTATTGAGGAGGTCGATCTTCTTTAAGAGTTAATATTCCTTTTACGTCATTAATGGTTAAAGCTTTTGTAAAAGCGTCATCTAATTCAGGACTCCGAGGGCATGTGCCGGCTCTATTTGTCGGGTTCTTGTCGTGTTTGTGTTTCACGACTTTGCTTTCATACTCGGTAAATAAAGTCTGAAAAGAGTTCGTATTTGATGCCTGCTCTAATCGACTGCCAATACTTTCAAAGTGGTCTAAGCATTCTTCAGAGGTCTCAGAGTCAGATTCTGAGTAAAGCTCGGAAGCCGCAGGATGTTCAGATGAACAGTGACTCAACATAAACCCGGCAGCTGTCAAAAATATGATCAAATCAGACTTCGAGACCATGAATTAAACTCCTAATATCTTTAATTTTTATGCGGATTCGCTAAGAATACCTCGAACAATTTGCAGGTTTTGTTCCATAATGGGTCGGGCTTAATCAAGAGGCCCTAATAAAAGAAGATCTTGTTGATTCAAGTGGGTTGCTCTCATTCTATGTGGATTGTTGCGCAGAAGAAAAATTTGAAAAAGAGATCTGATCTCGTCTTTTATTTTTTTTGTGACGGTTGAAAAAAACTCCAAATCTCCGAAGTAGAGCTGGGACCCCTACTGTCAAAGAAAGGCAGTAAGGTGGGGAACTTTCCTTTCGGACCAACAAGTGCTTTGTGCGCGAAAAGATCAGCATATCCAGACCAAGCGTGGCCAAGACCTTCTACTTTTAAGAGGCGTCCACGTAGTTTATCTGCTTGATAGAAGTCTGTCTGACGGTAGCTGAGACCGTTTGACTGTTTCTTTGAGAGCTTTTTTTCCCGAGCTCCTTCCATGAAATCCTCGAAGATAAAGCGAGCATGATTGGGATGAACGGCACGATCCAATTGACCATGAATGACGATGAGTTTGCCTTTATAAGAAGAAGGGGAACAAGAACGTGCCATGGGTGCTTTTGAAGGGGGCCCCTTTAAAAGCAGTTTTTCCCCTGCTGTAAGTGATTGTGCAAGTCCATAAGAGGTCCCTGAATGAATGGCACCACCCGTAAACTTTTTCGGAAAACAAGCCAGTAGACCTGCGGTTGTTACCGCTCCGCTTGAAATCCCCATGACGTAGATAGGTCTATTCTTTATCTGGTGCTTTTCCATTTGTAAGTCGATGAGATTGACTAAGTTCTTTAACTGTCCTGATTCAGCTTTTTGGTTTTCTGGTAAGTACCAACTCCAACAATCAATTG
>CAZBDM010000511.1:0-1461 GCA_964490675.1 uncultured Oligoflexales bacterium | reverse complement strand
GTGCCATAAATTCAGATGACTGCAGACAACCATGAATGACAACGACGACTTGGGCTGATTGAGGCTTGAAGGATTCCGGAACGTAAACCATGTTTGCTGACGCTGAACGAGACAACAAACTGATCAGTAATGTCGTGTAAATATGCACATAGAGATTGAATTTTTGACTCATCTTTTCGGTCCGTGGTAATTGATAGATACAGCTAGAAAGGCTAACAGATCGGTAACTACATACATTTGTTGAGTTGTTTATGTCAAAGTATTCTGAAAAAATTTTAAGAGGCCAACGTCCGGACGAAAACGATTGGCAGGAACATCTGCTAGAGTCGCATCGCAACGCACCCCAAATGACACCGAGAGTTTTTGCCTCTTACAAAGACAACCAGGGTCTCAGCTCTTACGATCGTCTTGTCTCATACTTGACAGGAAAAGAGCACAAGATCGTTGATTTGGCCTGTGGAAATGGTTTTCTTGTTCCGAAGATCAGACAAAAAAACCCAACCGCAGACATTTATGCCATCGACATGTCTGCGGCCGAACTTGGAGAGGCAAAAAAAAGATTTTCTGGTCCAAAGATTGAGTTCCTCCTTGAGAATAGCAAGAATCTTTCTCTGCATGATGAGTCAATAGATACGGTGCTATGCCACTTAGGGTTAATGCTGATGTCTCCCATAGAGCCTGTTCTAAAAAATATCAGAAGAATCTTAAAACCCTCTGGCAGATTGATCTTTGTAACGAAGGGGACAAAAGTTCCGCATAGTCTTGCTCAGAAGTTATTTGTCATTATTACTTCCAGTGTTCTCGAAAAAACAGGACTTGAGGAACTCCCTCATACCGGTGATCCTCGTTTTGGTGACATACATGAGCTCAGTGATTTATTATCGCAATTTAACTTTGAATTAAAATCGCTCGAAGAGCACGCTCTACAAGTCAAAGAGCCACCGGAGAAAGCTCTCGAGCAGTTTCGTCATCTTTATCTTGTTGAAGCTATGGATAGAGAGACGCGAACGAAGATCTCAGAAAAACTGTTCACCCTTCTTAAAGATCATGTCGATGCAAATGGTATGGTGTCTTATGAATTACCATTCCGATTTGTTGAGGTATGTAAAAAAAAATAACAATTGGAAATTATTGATTAACTTTTCAATTTCATGATGAGTAGTGCAATCAATGTAAAGCCTAGGGAGCTGTAAACCATTGTTGAAAAGAGTCTCTCGTATGGCATGGAATGACCAAAACCTACAATAAGGTCAGTTATAGCAACGACCCACGGTAAAAAAAATCCCATGACCGAAAAGGCGATGACTTGTAGAGTTTTTTTCATGAAAGATAATGTATCAAAAAAATGCCAAGCCTGTGGAAAAAAATTTGTCTGTCGAGCTTTTGAAATTAAGTCCTGCCCGTGTAGCACCATTACGCTAACTGCTGAGCAACAGGAATACTTAAAACAAACATACAATG
>CAZBDM010000510.1:1786-3909 GCA_964490675.1 uncultured Oligoflexales bacterium | reverse complement strand
CATCAGTTGCCATCTCAACAAAACCAAAACCTTTGCTGCGGCCTGTGTCACGGTCATTAATGATAACGGCACTTAAAACATTGCCAAATTCACTGAAAAGATTTTCCAAGCCATCTTGTGAAGTTGAGTAAGAGAGGCCACCAACATAGAGTTTTTTTGACATTCGTATATTCCTTGTTGTTAATTTTAGAGACGAATTACTAATAAAGAAAAGCGACTCTGTTAAATGAAATTGAAGTAAAGAGATGAGGAAGAAAGATTCGACGCTGAGATCTCTTGTTCTCGAGTCACCTTAAAGCATTTGATGATTCGTGTTTTAAACTATACGACATCTAATCGCATTATGCGAGCGAATAATGAAAGACTGACATTTTGACACGCAAGCCTACAAAACCCCTCATGTAAATTTAATAGCCGCTTAGATGGTTGGATTCAGCAGCCGAAATCTCGACATTCTTCATTCTTTTATTGCTAACACATGAAAAGTAATACAATTTTAAAGAAACAGCAAAGGAGTTACATTGCGCATCATTTTTATTTCCACAGTATTGATAAGCCTCTTTTTAATGGCCACTGCCTCATTTGCTAAAAGTAAAGTTAAATTAAGCAAAGACCTCTTGACCAACTCACTCTATTTGCTTTTGGTTCCCGATTACACTATCGAAAAAACCGAGAGTGAAGGCAATAGACTGTCTCTCAATTTAACGGTGACAGTCCCCACGAGGTTTTATGGTAAAGAGACAGGACTTCATCCTACCATGATCTTTCTACCTTCATTCAGAATCCAAGCGAGTGAAGATCACAAGCGTTACATTGCTGGCGTCAAGTATTACTTTCTTCTTTATCGTCAGTGGAAAAAGATTGCACCAGTAGCAGAAACATCCTTTTATTGGCAAGAACAGAACCTCGGGAGAATGATCGGAGCCGGTGCTTTGATCAACACCATTTTTAGAGTTATGATTGAGCGTTATCAAAACGATCAAGAAATTAGCTATGCAGCAACGTTCGGTATGAGCTTTGTCAGCTTTCCGCTCTTTATCAAGCTATAAGAGAGCCCCCTGTTTGGCATGGAAATTTTAACACGATCGGGGTCGGGGGGAAATCCTTGACGAAACAGAGGATAGAGCCTCAAGCATCAGAGAGGGGTATAGAGGAACTCTTTTCGCCCCGAAGGGCGAAAAAGAATGAAGTTACTGAGCTTCCGTCACAACTCCTGGAGTGGTCGGAACATTTTCAAAGCTCACGTCGATTTTGTAATCGCTTGTAACAGCATCGAAAGCATTGTCACCAATCCACATGCTATCGTAGTCAGAGTAGTTAATATCTTTACAGGTGGCCCACTGACTGTTACCGAGATCTTGACAGACACCTGAGTAAGCCTGTCCTGCAAGACCGTCTCTGATTACTTCACCGACATTCATCGCACCGTTACTTGCTTTAATGGTGTTTCCGTCCTTGTCTTTGAAATCAAAGGCACCCCAGATCTGCTGACCTTTCTGAATCGAGCGGAAGTAGATTTCGCGCGTCCCATCAAATGCATCGTTCTCACCGCTCTCTGCATTCAACACAATTCTTCTCGCCACTTGCGCTTCAGAAAAGTTCATCTTACCTTCAATCACAACAAACTTAGGGTCCGCTTTACTGTCAGCAAAGAGTCTAATGTGAATACCATAGGGAATGACTTCATCAGTGTTTTCGTCAGCCGTTGCTGGCATAAGAACCTTCATTTCTTGATAGTGACAGTTTTCTTTGCTTGGTTCACTGGCGCAGTTTTTCGTGTCAGCTGCTGTGACAAAATCCATCTCGCCGGTAAAAACCTCTATCTCGTTGGTTCCTAAAGAACCTAAATCGTAGTAAAGCTGCCCCTTGGTCTTTTGAGCAAGGTTCATCGCCAACACTCCTCTAAGCTCACCGTCAGCCTTGCCCTCTGTTGACCAAGCGCGGATGTTTGCAGGATATTGTCCTGTGGCGGTGTTATTCGGAGTCCAGTGGCCCAGCGCCTTCACTTCATCAACACTATCAAAATCGGTGAAATCAATCGCAAGAGTTTCTTCTCCTTCATCAAATCGAAGAGATTTGATTCTTTCGAGATTTTTTAGTCCTGGCTCACAAAGAAGACCTAG
>CAZBDM010000510.1:378-1776 GCA_964490675.1 uncultured Oligoflexales bacterium | reverse complement strand
TGGTCGTCTGTATTCGGAGCGTAGTCATTACAGTCGACGACTTTATTGCCATCGCGGTCACCTCTTTTATCACCATAAAAGATTCCATCTAATAGATTAGTCGTAAAACAAGCAGAGCCAATAGGAAGTCCCATAAGACCGAGGTCTTTTCCTGTATCACATTCGTCAGTATCACCGTCGTCAAGCATCAGTTTGGCAGATTCATCTGCACCAAATTTCGCTAGATTGATTGCTTGCACATCCGGGACACCATCACCGGTTGTTGTCCTTCCATTACCATTAGGCACTGATTCCGTTTGCTCATCATTCTTTTCTTGTTCTGCATCATCGCCACATGCGACTGTTAATCCTAAACTAAGCCCGAGTAGTAATGATGCCATTTTTAGTGAGGTTTTCATTTTGTTCGTCCTTTCGATTATGAGTCAACCATCAATGTACACAATTTACCTATCGTCATTCAGCTATTTTTCTTGAGCATGTTTATTTTATATATAGTATAATCAATAAGTTATACATGCATTTTTGTATACAACTTAAATTTGACCTTCTTTCTCATAATTAGGAATACGTTGATTTTATATAGTTGAAATTATTATGTAATTTATAGTTACGGCAAGACATTGCGCTCTTTTGTACATACACAATCCTCCAATTCCTTATTTTTTTAGAATAAAACTTAAGATTTTCAGTCAGCATCCGATATAAATTTTGTGTACAATAGGAAAGACGATGACGATTGAAGATTTAAAAACCGCCGTAAAGAAGATAGCCCCCAGTCAATTCATGGACTACAAGCTATTCTTAGAATCTCTTTATGTACATATGAAAAAAGACGGTAGCTATTCCTACCGAAAGTTTGCTGATGATCTTGGCTTTAATGGCACAACCGTCATTCACCAGATTGTCAGTAGCCGCAGACCATTAACCATAAAAGCTGCTAAGAAAATTGCTAAAGCACTTGAACTTAATAGCGATGAAAACCGATACTTCATAAATCTCGTGTCATACTGCAACGCTAAAACCCTAGCAAAACGTGAAAAGCACTTAAGCGTGCTGATGGACATAAAAAACGCCACACTAACCACTGAGTTTGACAAAGATCTGCTGGCTTATTTTAGCGAGTGGTATCACCCGGTCATTCGCGAGATGGTGATGATGGAAGATTTCCAAGCAAACCCAGAGTGGATCGCCTCTCATATCGTACCAAGCATTCGACCAGCACAGGCCGAAAAAAGCCTAGAGCTTCTCGAAAAGCTAAACTTTATTAAGTATGATGAAGAACAAAAACGCTATTTACAGACGGACACACGCGTATTTTCCGGACACCGAGTAGAAGGCATGGGATTACTGCGTTTTCATCAAAAAATGATCGAACTCGGCAGAGAAGCTTTAACGATT
>CAZBDM010000510.1:0-368 GCA_964490675.1 uncultured Oligoflexales bacterium | reverse complement strand
CGATTACTAAAGGCAAACGTCGTAACATTTCTGCTGTCACTGTCAGTTGCGACGAAGAAACAGCCCAGCGTCTTAAGACCATGATAAACGTCTTCTTACTGCAGATGCTCGATGAATCTGAAAAGTCAAAACCAGAACAGGTCTATCAAGTAAATGTACAACTCTTTCCGCTGACTAAATAAGGTGAACGCGATGAAAAGGACAGGCAACAGATCAAATCAAATACTCACTCTCACAAGTGCCTTCCTCAGTCTTTTTCTGAGCGTACAGAGCGTTTCTTCTTGTGGAACTCTAGCAGGTAATCCAGAAGAAAAAACTGAAGAAACACCAAAATCCTCAGCCAAACTTCCGGACGCGACCGCCATTGA
>CAZBDM010000509.1:0-3915 GCA_964490675.1 uncultured Oligoflexales bacterium | reverse complement strand
GTTTTTCATTGACGATGATTTCAATCCATTTATCAGGAAGATTTTCAATAGCCTCAGCTGCGTTACTGATAAGATTGATAAGAACTTGAGATAATGCGATAGCCTTACAATTAACCTGCCAACTACTAGGGATGGGCTTTAATTTTAAACTGATATCGCGCTGATCAAGCATTGGTTTAATTATCAATAGAGTGTCGGATAATATTTCTGAGATTTTAACCTGTGAAAACTCTTCTTCTTCTCCGTGCCGTACTTGCTTGAGGGTAATGTTAATGAGCTTAACCATCCTGAAAATCACTTCTTGAATTCGTATGGAGTAGGATAGGCACTGTGTTTTTAAATCATTATTGAAGTTCTTACTATTAAGAGCCTCGCTGAGAAGTTCTGAATAGGAAGTGATAAGCTGCATAGGATTCTTAAATTCATGGATGAGTTCAGAAAACAGCCGACCAAGATTGTTGAGCGACACATCTCGCCCCGACATGAGCTCGGGAACTTGGCGTTTTCTCGTCAAAAGGGCTAAATCAACAAGTGTTTCCATTCTAAACTTGAGAGTTGCTGGCTCGTCGTAGGTTGTATAAAAATCGCTGATACCAATCTTTTCAGCTTTTTCAAAGGGAATCATTTGATCCCTAGCAAGGAGAAGAATAGGTAGCTGTTTTTTGTCTAGGTAAGTCCTCATTTCTTTTAAAGTCGCTTGCAGTTTATCTAAGTCGTTTATGTTAAGCGCGATGAGCAGAGTATCGTTAAGGTTTAAACCTTTTTGTTGAACGTCATTTGCGTCAAAAATGTTGAGTGACAAATGCGAATGGTGAAAAAGTTTTTGAAAAGTGGGGAAAAAATGCTTTTCCGAATCGATGATTGCTATACTACCTAACACAGAAGAACCTCTTTTTCATTTTTTCATACAAAAATGTCTGGTCACACGGCTTGCTTTTCTTTTATGATAAATAATAGTTAATATCAATAGTTATGGGATCTCATTGAAAAGACGGTTTGGGTAAAATGATATGGAAAATGAACAACTTGTTTGTCAAAAATGCCAAAAAATCTATAAGAGCGATAGCGATTTTTTGAAAGAAACGGACAGATGGTCTCTTTCTGAAGATCAGACTTTGTGGTTTTATTGCCGATGCGGCGCAGTTTTGCATTTACCGAAAGGTTCTTACCCTTGGTACTCACCAACCGTGAATATGTCAAAAGAAGCTGCTACAGCATTTGATCTTCTCCATATCGCTGACAAACTGCCTCACATTAAAAATCATATCTTCAGTATCCAGCAACTACTTGCTGATGATGAAAGCGCCATAGAAGACCTCGTCGCAGAAATTAAAAAAGATCCGATCTTGGCTGCCGATTTGTTGAAAATCGCTTCAAATTTACAAATCGCTCAATCAAAACAGCCAAGTATCCGGCACGCGACAGTTTTTCTTGGTAGGCGCACGGTCAGTACGCTTGTCTTAGGGGCGGCGATTAAAGCAGTTAAGCTTGACACCAAAAGTTTCACTCAGGAGAGTTTTTGGAGAGAAGCTTTAACAACCGGTTATATCGCTGAGAAGATCTGTCAGAATTTCGTGGGTGAAGTCAACTTTGAAGAAGCATTTGTGACAGGTTGTCTGATCAATCTAGGCAAGATCGTTGCAGCTATGTACATGCCGAGCACTGCCGATGAAATTGAAATGTTGGTCACCGATCCGAAAACCCAAAGCACATGGCTTAAGGCTGAAAAGCAAGTAACAGTCTTTGACCACTGCGTCCTTGGAGAAATCGGCGCGACCTTGTGGGGGCTTCCCGAGCATATCAGAACTTGTATTCGCTACCATCACTTACCAGAAATCCTGCCGCGCAGCCATCGCGATAAAAGACTTCTGGAAGTGACAGCGCTTGCTAATCAGCTGTGTCATTGGGTTTTATTAAATCCTCACCGCATTGATAAGAAAATATTAAAAGACTGTTCAGAATCGATTGGATTGAACGATAGTAGACTGGAAGAATTTGTAAAAAGTCTATCGCCTGTTTCGATGGACAAATGATGGGGATAGGTAGTGACTGTATTTGAAACGAATCTGACGATCAAAGAGTTTCATTTAGATACCTTCGGACATGTCAATAATGCAACTTATCTATCTTTGTTTGAGCAGAACAGATGGGACATGATTAGTAGTCGAGGTTATGATCTTCAAACGATTAAACAAACGGGTCACGGTCCTACGATTTTAGAAGTAGCTATCAAGTTCAAAAAAGAGTTACGCGCCCGCCAAGATATTGTCATAAGAAGTGAGCTGCTGGATTATGTCAAAAAGATCGGTCACCTCAAACAGACGATCTTAAACGATCAAGGGGAAGTGTGTTGTGAAGCGGAGTTCATCTTCGGGCTCTTTGATGTCAAACAAAGAAAGCTTATCTTACCGACGGATCAATGGTTGGCGGCAATTGGCATAGATCCGCAGACATTCAGCGGATCTTGGTCTGCTTGAGCTTGTGATGATCCCATAGCCTATTTTTTGACTGATTTAGTGCATAAATGGCTTTTTTGATTGATCGTGTTGTCTGGGTTTTTTGTGAGCCTCTTCTGCGGAATGGTGTAACCATCTAATTATATTTAATAATATGACAAATCGCCAACAAAGTTATCACTGGACCCTGCTTAAAAGTTGATCTATGCTGACAGAGTTTATGTTTTAATTTGTTCCATAAGGGAAATTTATGAATATCGCAAAAGACCATGCCGTAAAGTTTGAGTACACTTTAAAAGACGACGAGGGCGCAGTGATCGATTCGTCTGATGGTAAGACACCCCTCGCTTATCTACACGGTCATCAAAATATCGTTCCTGGACTTGAAAAGGAACTTGAAGGAAAACAAGTAGGCGATCAGTTCGTCGTCACAATCCTTGCCGCTGACGGTTATGGTGCGCGCAGAGATGAGATCGTTACCAAAGTAACAAGACAAGAACTTGCCGGTATTGAAGGGCTACAGGTTGGTATCCAACTGCAAGCTGAGACCCCGCAAGGAATGCATGTTTTTACAGTTGTTGCAATCGAAGAGCAGCATGTAACTCTTGACGGTAATCACCCGCTAGCTGGACAAGACCTTCATTTTGACGTCAAGGTCATTGACATTCGTGATGCGACATCCGAAGAAATTGCTCATGGTCACGTCCACGGTGAAGGTGGTCATCAGCATTGATGCCCGGGGTGATAACGCAAACGCAAAGGGCGGTCGTGTTGGGCCGCCTTTTTTGTCAGAAATGATCTTTTTGAGAAGTGTGAGGAATATTCAAAGTAAAAGTCGCTCCTTTGTCGAGCTAAGAAGCGAGTTTTTTAAGTTTATTAACAAGTGTTTCAGGAGAGAAAGGTTTGACGATATAGTCATCGACGCCCGCTTCTGCGGCATTAACGATGTCAACCTGTGAGTCGTGGCAAGTCGCCATAATAAATATCTTATCTTTCATTGTTTTATGAGATCTTATCTTTTTTAAAAGCTCAAGACCGCTGACAAAAGGGATGTTCCAGTCTGAGATAATAATATCAAAGGGTTCATCAATAATTAGAGATTTATTAATCGCATCAACAGCTTGCTTGCCATCAGCAACGGCTGTGACGTTGTTATAACCAGAGTCTTTCAGATAGTAGTTGACGACAATTTGTCTTGTATTGGCCTGATCTTCAACAAAGAGGATTTTAATGTCTTTGCTGGTATCTCTACTACGTTGAAGTCTTTCTTCGACTTTCATTTTCTGTTTTTCAACTAAAAGTTTATTGAGGTTTTTTCTGATTTCTTTTTGTAAATCATTTAGCTTTGTCCAGATCACCGGGTGCCCGTCATCAAATACGTTGTGGCGCGCTGTTTGACCATCGTAAATAGGGCTTGTTCGGCGATTGGATGATTATACTCTACAAAAATAGTGTTTTT
>CAZBDM010000508.1:0-3921 GCA_964490675.1 uncultured Oligoflexales bacterium | reverse complement strand
GACCTGCCTAAATGATATCACTTCTTGGGCGCGTGAAATCCTTATCGGTGAAGAAGCCGATGCCGCTGACTTAAGAACAAAGCTTAAAGCCAATCGATCTCTTTTAAGATCTATCGCCAAGTTAGCTGCTGCTGTCACTAATGCCGAGAAGACAATGGCACTGTTTGACGAGCTTCTTGCCGAGTATTACGGTGACAACGCTGAGTCAGTACGAGCGAGCTACGCAGTTGACGTTATCGAAGCAGCTCAAATCGGCTTCCTTCTTGCTGAAAGACAAGCTTACCATGGCCAGATCATGGACATTCAAACAAAGATTTCGGAAAAAGATGCGACTGTTAAGGAACTCTTCGAAAAGAACAAAATGATTATCGACGACGTTATGGCGCGTGTTTCGGTCAAGTACGATGCTCGCATTGATAATCTCGAGGCCACCACCGGTAAGCTAAGTGACGCAATGGAACAAGCTCTGTCCCTCATTGCATCACTTGCAGATCGAGCAGGCTACGATGACCTAAGAGTCAAAGCAATTGCCGCTGGCAAACCGCTTGATCTGAAAGTAAAAGTGATCGGATTCGTTCCCGAAATTACCGAGATCCAGCACTTTTTTACAGGCGGCAAAGCTCTCAAAAACGAGACTGATACTTGTACAGGTAAAGAAGTTAAACGTGGCGGTGGCGTTCACACTCGCTATCAACATGGTGGCTGGGGTAAATGCTGGGTGAACTGGCGACGAGTTGCCCGCAGAAGTTGGGCCGGTATGTCTGAGCATTTGATGTTCAGAGTCTTCGCAAGTGCGCACCGCATAAATGTATCAGGTTCTGGTTATGACAAGACATTTGACCTCAGGGAAGACTCTCGCAGTGAAGGTGTGACAGTTCACAATGGCTATCATGGTGGCGTCTTTGACCTAGCAGCAGGCGATGCTCTCAAAGGCTACTTAAAGTCGAAGAGACCAGCATGGAGTGGAACACTTTTCAAGTTTACTTCTGATTATATTTCTGAAGAAGGAGTTATTTCAACCAGCGATACTGCTTATTACCGCATCCAACTTTATAGTCCGATCGTCCTTGATTTCGTTAACAAAGGCCAAATCAAGACGATCCCAGCTGCTACAGGCGACATTCACTTCGACTTGAATGGTGACGGAGCCGCTGAGCAAACCGGTTGGGTTGCTGGCAACGAAGGCGGATTCTTGGCGATCGACCTAAACAACGATGGAAAGATCAATGATGGTCGTGAGTTATTCGGGCAAGCAACGCAGCTAAACCAACAAGATAAACGCGCAGATCACGGCTACCAAGCCCTGGCTCAATACGATTCTAATAAAGACGGCTTTATTGACCGAAAAGACCCTGTGTTTAGTAAGCTTATCGTATGGTTCGATCATAACCGCAACGGTAAGTCTGAAAAAGGCGAGCTAAAGACAGTAGCAGAAATGGATATTGCAAAACTTGGTCTTGAGTTCACACGACAACCAGAAGATAAGATACTTGATGAGAGTGGAAACGCTCTCGCTCTCAAGGCGAAGTTCTGGGGACCAAAACAGTGTGGAACTGATGGATGCCAAAGCTACGATATCTTCTTCTCTAGCTCGGAGATGTTGACTCGGGTTAAATAAGGCTTCTCAATGAAACAGGTTTTGACTTGCCTGGTAGGTTGCTCTCTCATCGTTGCGCTATCATCTTGTCGCAACGATAATGGCAAGACCTGGACGGTAAGTCAAAACTTAAAGATTTCCGGTAAAGCACTTCTTCCCGATGCAGCCACTGAAGCCACCTACCAACTGAATTATATCGATCAAAATAGTCTCAGAAATCTTGCCGAGGGATCATCTTTCGACAGTGAAACAAGTCGTTTCAATTTAACCATTAACGACACGATGTTTACAGACTTGGGCGTTCTCAGCAGCGCCGATAGCATTACTGCCAATGGTCAAGACGTCGAGCTTATAGCGGACTTTAGTGACGCTGGGTTTTCCTCAAAACCACTCTATCAATTGCGCCTCGAACTACGCCCTGAAGAGCTCTCAGGAACTCAAAATATTTATTATTATCAGTGGCTTACGCCCGTCGACCGGGGTGACATATACTCTTCTGATAACAAAAACTTAGCCCTCGACACAATTGAGCTTGTCGAGGTCGGCAGTGCCGAAGTTAAGATAACAGACACGGCTGGCAACGCCATAGAAAACGCATCCGCCTTTGCAATCTTACGGGCTGAGGTTGAGTCGGGCACAGCCGATAATGCTGAGGCATGGTTGACACCTATATATAGACCTGTCATTTCAAAGACCAACTCAGAGGGCATGACCCACGTGCTTCCCTTAAACGCCGCTGAAGGTAACAAGGACTTTCAGATTGTCGCGTTTGCGGAGGGTTTTTGTCTTTTCGTCAGCGACTTAATCACCTACTCTGAGGACTTAACCACCGCTGAAATTAACTTGTCTGAATGTCAAGAAGAGTCCAGTGACATTAAAATTTCAACAAGCTTCCCAAACGACGTGAAAATTTTCGAAGAGAGTGATGAAGACAGCAATATTTATGAAGTGGCCTATACTAACGACAAGTCGATGTTCATTCGTGTTGATAGCTACTCAAAAGACATCCGTCCTCTTGAGATCAGAGTTTACGACGGACACAATAGTGAGGATGAAAACCTCCTTTTAAAACAGACGACCGAATATTTTAAGTCTCAAGTCGAAATTGAACTTCCCAATATCTTTCCCTCTCAAAACAGCACCGACGGTAGTTTTCTCATAAGCGTCACCCCCGTCCTAAATAATAAAGACCTAGAATCACAGGAAAATCAAGAAGCGCTGCAATTACTCGGTCGTAAAAAGCTCACCGCACCAGACATCGACTTTATGGAACAGCTGCAGTTAAAAAGCAGTGCTGATGTCAATAATATCGTCTCCGGACTAACTGGCAATAGCTTCTCAGTCAGTCAAAGTAAATGCCTCGACGGTGAAGCTATCGGTATTTCCGTTGCAAGTGAAGATGCAGTGTTCTCTGAGTGTAAAGATCAAGTTGCGAGCTTCAATGTTGACGACTTTAGCTTTGCCGCAAGTTCTGGAGAAGGCGAAGAGAAAAGTTTCACCTTTTATTTTCGCGATCGCTTCGGAAACGTATCTGATGACGATCCAGCCAACCGCAATATTGTTGATGTTCAAATTGACTATGGTTTACCGACGATCTCAGATTCAGATGTTTATTTAAAATTTGGTATTGCTAATAGTTCTGACGCGGCTGGGACTGATGCAAATCGCTACATTTTTCCAGAAGGTGCCTACGTTGATATGGATGAAGACGAGACAGATACACTGATCATTACACCGTCTACTATCTCCAATTTTGTCTTCCGATTCGCATCGCCCTCGCAATGTTCCTATGACGCAACAGCGGCCGATGGCATCTATTCAGGCAGTAATGGCGCTAAATTAGTCGGATTTAAACTTGCTGCGAACAGCGCTGCCCTTTCCGAAACCGAGCAAATCGAATGCCTTGCAGATGAGGCGAGCGAAACAAGGGACTTAACTCTTTCTTCAAGTCTTGTTTCATTCCCAACAAATTCTTCGTCAGACGCATCTTTTGTTGTTAAGGTCATTGACTATGCCGGACATCAGTCGCAAGATTTAACCGTAAGCATCCCAGCTTGTCACAGTAATGCAGAATCAGTTGAATCCGATCCAAAAAAGCCAGTCTGCTGGCGACCATAGGCCCTTGTCGATATGAGTTAAAATTATTTATAATCACTCAATGAAATTTTTAGCTCCGACAAGATTAAAGGTCTCATTGTTTCTTCTACTCGTCATAGGGGGGAGTTGCTCTGGACTTTTTACGTTTAGTGCCTTTGAAGGTAGCGTTAGAGAAGGCGATATTCCCATGTGGACATCTATGCAGAGAGAGATCATTCGCCCTCTTA
>CAZBDM010000507.1:0-3925 GCA_964490675.1 uncultured Oligoflexales bacterium | reverse complement strand
GCTGATTAAAACTATCGCGATGCAGTTTTTTGATTTCGTCTTGATATTGTTCAGGGGTGATGTAGGGCTGCAGCGCTGCATCGACCGTATAAATATCGACTGACTCACTGAGCCTTTCAGAATTTGCTTCTTTCGGTAGCTGATCAGTTCCCAAAACGTCGACACGACCAACGTCAATGTGTCCTTTTACCTTTGGCAAGACAAAAGTAATCTTTTCAACTAAGTGAGAAAGGCTCTGGCTTAAACCGTAACAAGCTGTTCCCAAGCCACCTGTTATAAGAGGAGGGAATTCCCATCCAAACATCAAAACTTTCATTGCTGAAGAATACCTAAGTTTGTATTAAATTTTGTTGGAAATCACTGACCAATAAATATAACAGAAAAACGAAAACTTTTGTGACCCAACGGCTGTCTTGTCCGAAAATTTATAAACTACAGTTATGTAGTAAATATCCTAGTCACCTGGTTGTTATTTGTTTCCCTTGTTCGATATAATGGTTTTTATGACCAATGAAAATTTACATTCGAATCACTCAGAAAACACCACTATCCATACCTTTCCTAAGTGGGTTAAGGAAAGTGTTTTTTATCAGATCTTTCCCGACCGTTTTTGTCGGGTTCCAACTGCAGAAAACCATTTAAACCTGGAAGCATGGGATTCTCCGCCGACCCTTTTTGGCTTTAAAGGCGGTAATCTAGAAGGGATTCGCAGGAACCTAGATTATATTCAAGACCTTGGATGTAATGCTCTTTATCTCAATCCGATTTTTGCTTCGACGGCAAATCATCGCTATCACACCTTTGATTATTTCCAGGTTGATCCACTTCTCGGAACTCGGCGAGATCTTCAATTGTTGCTGAATGATCTTCACGAGCGCAAGATGAAAATCATACTTGATGGTGTTTTCAATCATGCAAGCCGTGGATTCTTCCAGTTTAATCATACTCTCGAAAACGGTTTACAATCGCCCTATCTTGATTGGTTCCATTTTGACAAAGAAAAGCTCAAACAAGGAATCGATGCTTATCATGTCGATGGAGGCAATAATGGTGGTCACGGTTACGAAGCTTGGTGGGGTATTCCAGCGCTACCCAAGTTCAATACCGATCACCCGGATGTACGTGCTTTTATCTATAAAGTGGCGGAGTATTGGATCGAACAGGGTTTTGATGGCTGGCGACTCGATGTTCCTAGCGAGATTGATGACGATGGTTTTTGGCAAGAATTTCGATCACGGATCAAAAGAATTAACCCAGAAGCTTATATCGTAGGAGAAATCTGGGAAGACGCCCGTCGTTGGTTAAAAGGTGATATGTTCGACGCAGTGATGAATTATCCCTTCTCCTATGCTGCTCTCGGGTTCTTCCTGGCACATAGCCTTAATCGCGAAGAGCTCGATAAGTCTGGCTACAAGCATGTGCAGCCCCTTTCCTGCAAAGAGTTTGTCAATGCACTCAAGCACAACTTTTCGGTTTACCCTTGGGAAGCAACTCTCTGTCAATTTAATTTACTTGGCAGTCACGACACACCGCGTCTTTTAAATTGTGCGAGTGGAGATGTTGATGCCATCAAAATGCTTTTGACTTGCTTGATGACGGTTCCCGGCGTGCCTTGTATTTATTACGGCGATGAAATTGGTATGGCAGGGGGGCACGATCCTGATAACCGACGTGGTTTTGAGTGGGATAAAAACTTATGGAACCGAGATCTTCTCAATACTTTTAGAACTCTCAGTACCCTTAGAAAAACTTCAAAAGCATTGAAGTTTGGTGATATCAGATTTGTCTACACAGCCTCAGATGTTGTTGTTTATTCCCGTCACTTTGAAGAACATGAAGTATTAATTTGTTTTAACGCCAGCAATAAGAAACAAGATATCGTTATTCACTTGAGTCATTGCGATTCTAGTCAGAAGTTCTTTAATCCATTCTTACAAAAAGAAAAGTCGACCGACGAGCAGTCTTATTTAAGACTTCATCTCGACGGTCGATCGAGCCAAATTTGGCTCAAACACTAAGAGGACACCTTCTAAAAGTTAGAAACATCTACGGGGTGCAATCCTACATCATTTTTTACGATTACTTTATTTGATACGATACTATCGTCAAATTTAATCGAGAAGTAAGCGCCTTTTTCCGCTAAGACCATAGCTGTTTCTTTGCTGAAGCTTACAAATACTTGTTGGAGACATTGATTTTGATCGTGAATCTGATCGAGCTTAGCTATCTCAAGAAGATCTCCTGAGTCTATATCTGTAATCATTACGGTCATAGCAGGTGTTGCTTTCTGAACGAGAAGGAAGACTCTCATGCCATCTGTACTTGCTATGTCAGCTTTCAAAATTTCTCCCTCATCTGCGAGTTCGATATTGTCACAGATCTTTTGATCGTCTTCGTGTTCCCAAGGCAGGGGAGGATGACATTCTTCACCGGGGTGGCATTGATGACAAGGGTGCGCGTTCTCGCACTTTTCGCAAGAACCATCTTCTTGACACTTTTCACACTCGGGAAGGTCTTGGTAGATTGGCGGATGATGACGGTCGTGATGAGGGCATGGCTTTTCGCTTTCTTTATTTGGTGGGCAGGGTTTACTTGACTCGCCGTCTTGATGGCATTTATGTTTACCTTCGTCATCATAAGAGCTATCTGCTTCAGAGACGACATAATCGGTAGCATAAGCTTCGCTGTCTTTATTTGTGTTTGGTTGTGACTCAGTAATAATAATGCCTTCCCCACATGCAGCTAACAAAAGTGAAGTGAAGGCAACCACAATGATCCCAAATTTCAGTTTAATACTCATCTTTTTCCCTCATGAAAAATAACTTGATCGCTTTTGGGTATGAAGTCTGCAATTACGAAGCCATCAGGGACTGGTGGCTTACTGAGAGGTTAAGCTTGAGAAATGAAAAGGGCTTTTGTGTAGAGAACGGAAATACAAAAACGCCTAAAGGTTAGGAACCAAAAAGTCGCATTTAGTTATCTTTCCTTTAAACAAAAGAAATCATTGAATGAAATGGATGTAAAAATTATGACTTGTGTCAGGTTAATTCTAACAACCGGTGAATTTATATAAGTGCTTATAATTATTGTATATATTACGAAAGCCATTGTTACGGATCATAGAACTGAATAGTCGTGCTGGATCAAAAAAGGAGGGGACGATCGTTTTGCCTTTAACTATTCGGTGAAATTCGGTAAACCGGTAACTTTCGGATTTTTGATGGGAGTTACGGGTGAGCAAGAAAGCTCTACTACTACTGTTTTCCGTTTTTTTGTTTGCTAATTCTGTGTTAGCGGACCATAAACCAAAGCTGTATATGCTTCTCGATATCGATGGCAATCTCATTGCGCGAACCGTTAGGCAGGACGCAATCACTGAAATTGTTCCTAGGCTGCGGAATTATCACAGCTTTTTTCATGGTTCAGCAGGTCCAACCTATTTCTATGCGGTTAGACCTTACGTCGAAGTCTTCTTTCGTTTTCTTCTCCAGCATTTTGATGTCACCTTTTACGTCTATACTTCCACTCCGGAGCATCTAGCAGAGTTCAAAGCGCGAAACATTCCCATGGGTAACGGTCAAATGCTTTTTGATCTTACAGGTGACGAAAGAATTTATGCAAAGAATCGTTTGACGCCAGTGACTGACGAGAACAATCAACCTGAGGGTTCGGTGTTTCACGTAGCATCCGACGACGAAAGTTATTACAAAAAAGATCTTTTAGAGGTTGTTCCAGAAGAGTTGCTCGATTGGACGTTTATTTTAGAAGATACTGTCAACAATGCTGTTAAGGGTCAAGAAGATCATCTTATTCCGACACCTTCACTGAGGCGGCTTAATCTGGTGGATGAATTCAAAAACGATAATTACTTCTTGTTTCTGACAGGTCTATTTGCCGACATCAAGCAACGCTTAGAAGCCGACCC
>CAZBDM010000506.1:0-3937 GCA_964490675.1 uncultured Oligoflexales bacterium | reverse complement strand
GCTATGATCCTGTCTTAGAAATGGCGACACGAAAGGAAAAGAAGAAAAAAAAATCAACTGAATTCACAAGTAACATTGTGCCTCTGCTCTCCTATACGAAGACTCAAACCAGTCAGGACTTTCACGGTCAGAAAACCTCATCGATCGACCAAGACTCGACAAAAGCAGGAGCCCATATCGACGGGAAGGTCCAATGGGGAGCTTTGAATAAAACCAAAGGACCGTTTTTGAGCCTAGGTTTAGATGGCTACCGTACTTCTCTACTCAAGGGACAAAGAGATACGACTTTCACCGCCCTTGAATATGACACCAACTATATATATCCACAGGAGACAGAAAATCCTGATGTCAAAGTAAATGCATTCGAAGTAAAAGTCCTACCAGAGTTCGGCCTCAACTTTACAGCCAATATGGATGTGTCGGTCGGCTATGAATTTTACCGCGTCTACCAGGACTATAATACAAGCAACAGCAAAGGTTACGATCAACCGACGTTAAAACTTTCAGCCAATTTTGCCGAAACCAACCTATCTTTTCTGTATGGCTATAAGCTTGAAACTTTGAAAGAACAGCTTGGAATAGACGCCCTTGTCCCCCGTCCACTGCCGCAATGCCACCGCCGATCGCTCAAAAAAGACCCTTCTCAAAACTGACCACCAATGCCTCTATAAGTAAAGACTTTTTTGGGATTAACACCTCGATTGAAGGAAGTTTCCAGCAAAGTGAAGCAGATCCAACATATGGGGTCGTCGATGCCGCTTCGCTGCAAAGCTTTGGTGGTGGGATGTCTTTGGCTATGGGAGTTGAGTTTGTTAACGTAACGCTTAAGGGAACCTATACTAGCTTTACCACCTACGGTGAGGCGGCAGTTCCAGTCGGAGACCCTCCGACAGAAGAAGGCGGCGAGCAGCAAACAGCCAATATTTCTGCTGATGGAGATGAGATTCTCTTTGCTGGCGGCCTCAACTTCACCCCCGTTGCTTGGTTGACCCTAAGTGCCAATTATAACTATGCTGACCGCGTTTATGTGGTCAACTCGACTGATCCGACTGTCATTGAAGCCTTTCAAACGGTCGCTCCGACCAATACCACCGATTCGATTTTTGTGGTGACGTTAACTAAAAGTTTTTAAACTGCTTGAAAAACAGAACTTGACAGACATTGATGCCTTTGTCATGCACCACCTGCTTTAATGATAACTGCCGCCTTTTGACTTTCGGAAACGGTTTAGAAACTCAACCCATGGCGAGATCGCCTCTGGCGGATCTTCAGGATCGAAGTTTTGCTTCTCAAACTCATAGGCAAAAGGGATCATATCAAAGTGGCTCTCACCGTTAGCATTGATCGGTTGATCGCTGCTGTAAAGCGTCAAAGCAACCAGATCAGAAATTGTTACGACAATATGATACCTCTCGTGATCACTTAGGAATGCATCTGCCCCACGAAGTAAAGCTTGTAATCCACGCAGTAGCTGAAACGCGAGAAGACGCCTAAACTGCGGGGACACACCGGCATTGACAAGCGGAGCAATAAATAGCACAAGCTGCTCAAGCTCAGCCTCAACAAGCCCACGACCACCCTCGATCACCTCTCGCCCAATAAAGTCAAAGCGATCAAGAATCAAAGGGAAGAAGTGACTAGCAAAGATGTGTTCATCCCCCTCAAGACGATTTATCGTGACGAATGAGTTGATTGTTCTCTCGACTTCTAGTAGCCAAGCTTCAACAATTCTTAAAGATCCATCAGCATCGACTTCCGTTGGGGCTTCAAAACGAGTCGACACCGGATATAGTCTTTGACGGTTGATTTCCGCTTGCCATCTAAAGAGATCTTGAGTGTCCCCCTCGAGTGTCAGGAGCATATGGGAGGTGTCGGGTGCAGATTCAATAGAGACTTGATTGGGAAAGTATAAATTGCTCCAGACAGCAAAGTTCATGGCGTTTTCTGAGGGGACGAGCTCGACAGTAAGTACCGCCGGGGTTTCTGCACCGAGAAAGGTGCCATCTTGAAGCATGGGGACTTTCGGCCAACCACGGGGGATAAGGAAATAGCCTTCATGATCCCCGTGACCTGCTGCCACCCATTCACAATCATTAAGGATGACCGGCGGAGATGCTAAGAGTTTAGCCTGGCAAAGAAGACAAACAAAAATAATAGCAATGACTCTTACTTTCATAATCTGACGACCCGATATTATTATTCCTTTATCAAACCCAAACTGCTTATTACATTATTTTATCAACTTCAATGAAAATATTAATAATTAATAAAGAGTCGTTGCTTGAAAAAAATTTCACTCAACGGCTCGACCGACTTGAAAATAGTTGAATTTACTTAATATTTTTGAGCATATCTGAAATGAGAAAGGCCATTTCAAGGCTTTGGCTGTAGTTAAGACGTGGGTCGCAGAAGGTCTCATAACGCTCTCCGAGATCTGCAACTGTAATATTCTCAGACCCTCCCACACACTCGGTGACGTTCTCACCGGTAAGCTCGAAGTGCACTCCCCCTAGAATCGTCTGGTGGTGACGATGAACCTCAAAGCTCGTCTTAAGCTCGTGAAGAATAGCGTTAAAATCTCGGGTTTTGACGCCATCACTGGTTTTGGTGGCGTTGCCATGCATCGGATCAACACTCCAAAGAACGTGCTTACCTGACTTTTTCACAGCCTCGACGACTTTCGGCAGGCCATCGGCCACCTTTTCCTTGCCAAAGCGGGTGATCAAAGTGATGCGCCCTTCTTCGTTTGAAGGATTGATAGCTTCGAGTATTTCGATAAGGTCGTCAGGATCAAGTGATGGTCCGACCTTCATTCCGATGGGGTTGGCAATGCCTCTAAAATATTCGACATGCGCGCCACCTCTTTGCATTGTGCGCGCTCCCACCCAAAGCATGTGTGCTCCAAGGTTGTAGTAACTTTCGCACTCCTCAACGTAACGTGTCAAAGCTTCTTCATAGTTCAGTAAAAGCCCTTCGTGAGAAGTAAAGAACTCAACCTTATCAAGGTTTCCCTCATGACCAGAAAGTGACTCCATAAACGAAACAGCATCCTGAATATTACCGACGATCTGTTCGTAGCGCTGTTTTTGAGAAGCTTTATCGACGAAGTCCAAGTCCCAGTTCTGCGGATGATGGAGGTCAGCAAAACCACCAGTCGTCAGGGCTCTGACATAATTAAGCGTCAATGCCGAGAGATAGTAACCCTTCTTTAGACGTTTTGGATCGGGCTCACGAGCCGCTTTGTTTGCCTCGAAAGAATTGATATTATCGCCGCGAAAGACATTCATTTCCTCGCCATTGACCTTTTCAAAGGGGTTCGAACGTGGCTTCGCGTATTGACCCGCCATACGGCCGACTCTGACGACAGGACGTTTGGCCCCATAGCAAAGCACCACCGACATTTGCAGAAGGATCTTTAATTTACTTTTAATGGCATCCGGGTTGCACATGTCAAAACGTTCGGCACAGTCGCCACCCTGCAATAGAAAACTCTCCCCGCGGGAGGCTTTTGCGAGATTCTTTTTGAGCAGTTCGATCTCACCTGCAAAAACAAGCGGCGGATAGGACCGAATCTTATCGAGCACGGCTTTCAGTTCTTCTTCGTTTTGATAGGTGGGTTGCTGCTTAATTGGAAGGCCATGCCAACTATCTGGCTTCCAGGATTTTACAATGTTCAACTTAATCCTCTAAAATGATTCATAAAGGGAGGGTTCTTTTGGACCCTTGCCAGGGGCGATTATACATGAGCTTGGTGAGTTATCCTAGCCATCAAATCAATAGTATGCTTTGCTCTTAAGTAGAACCTGGAGGCCTTCGTGCAGAACTCACATTTTATCCTTAGCAACTTGGCTCTCACCTGCTATGCATTGACAGCAATTCTTTATTTGATTTCTTTCAAAAATCGTTGTAAAGTGAGTGTTACGCTAACGCGCATCTA
>CAZBDM010000505.1:0-3948 GCA_964490675.1 uncultured Oligoflexales bacterium | reverse complement strand
TATGGAATTTCTCTACGAGAACGGCGAATTCTACTTTATGGAAGTCAACACACGTGTGCAGGTTGAACATCCCGTCACCGAAATTGTTACTGGTATTGATCTGATCAAAGAGCAAATAAAAATTGCCTGTGGGGAAAAAATCACGCAAGACCAGAAACAAATCAAGCTACAAGGGCATGCTCTTGAGTGTCGCGTTAATGCAGAGGATTCGGTGACCTTTGCGCCTTGGCCTGGAAAGATCACTGCTTACCATGAACCAGGTGGCCCAGGTGTGCGTATCGATAGTATGATTTATACTGGATATACGGTTCCATCAAATTATGACTCGATGATCGCTAAGGTGATCACATACGGACATGATAGAATGGAAGCGATTGTTCGTATGCGTCGCGCCCTCAGTGAAATGAAGGTGGAAGGTATTCGGACGAATTTAAATTTTCATCTGAAAGTTCTTGAAAATCCCAAATTTATCAGTGGGGATGTAACGACGAAGTTTCTTGAAGACTTTCTCAAGTCTTAAGTTCGTTCCCCACTTCTCGAGTGGGGAGAGCATTTGTCTACTGGCCTTGATCGCATCTTAGAACGTATCGTGAGTGATCCTGAAGATAAGATTCTTAGGAATCGCTTCATCACTCTTGTTTCAGAACTTCCAGATGAATCAGAGAAGATAACCTACATCATCAAGTTAGCAGAGGTTTTTCTCTATATACTGCCGCGTGAGGCGATGCGCTTTGCCAACATGGTCTTTAAGGCTGACCCTGAAAATATCGAAGCTCTCGAAATCATTGCACATGGTCTCGATGCCATCGATAGAGAAAGTAAAGCGGAAGTCATTAGACAGCAAATCGCCCATATCAAATCTCAAAACCAATTGAAAACAACTGCTGTTCAAGATGATGGTCTTGCAATCACGACAATTGACGTTTCAAATCAAAGGGTTTCACCAGGTGTACAGTCTTCATCTGATACGTTTGTCACCGGAGCTGACATTCAGCTCCCCAAACAACGCGGG
Source organism: uncultured Oligoflexales bacterium (assembly GCA_964490675.1). Lineage (GTDB taxonomy): Bacteria > Bdellovibrionota_B > Oligoflexia > Oligoflexales > JAWKNZ01 > CAZBDM01. The sequence goes on along the minus strand of CAZBDM010000505.1, from coordinate 2,936 downwards.
CCTGGTGATACGATTCATAGTGGTATTGCTCCAGGGACGCTTTCTGACCAGCACTTTGCTCTTAGCGATGTAGCTACGGAAGTCTCTTCAGCGGAACAGCTTGAAAAAGCCAGTCAAAATCATCAAAGTCTGCCACCGCTGCCAGACCCCACCGGTGATTTTGCGCCTCCAGACAAAGCTGCTGATCAGGTTGATATGCATATTGATGCCAACCAGGAAATAAAACAAATAGACATGCTTCCTGACGCCAGTTTTGATCTCGTCGGCGCTACTTCTCTCGAACACCTTTACCATGCTCCTGCAGTTGACAAAGAAATTCCTCAAGTCGAAGGAGCGCAGGCTGCTGAAGTTTCAATAAACCTAGAGGGCGAACCGCCCAAACCACCGGTTGCAAAAAAGAAGAAGAAAAGAAAGAAAAAAAAGAAAAAGGCTTCGTCGGCAAAAGCCAAACCGAATCCTCAATTAAACTTACAAGAACATGAAGCTCAACAAGACCTAGTGCCGCAGCAAGATCAAGGCGATAACGCTCAAGACCACTTTAATTTGAGTGAGGCGGTAGCGGGAGACCTTAATCAAAAGCTGACTTTTACGCCTGACCCCACTTTGGTGAAGGCTCAAATTCCTCGACGCGGTGGTGATACGGTCCGACCGGAAGATCTCGGTAAATCCAAGAATTCGTCGCAAATGAGTGCGTTTAAAGCTAGTTATGAGTCAAAGGATGCTTTTACCCGTAAGCTAGAGGCTGAAGAGCTCTCGTCACTTACTGGGAAGAGTACTAATGAAACCATACTTGATCTAAATCCTGCTCAAAAGGTCGCTGAGGTTGATATCAATTTCAATAAACAGGCGATCACCGAGCCGGTTGAAGAGAAGAAAAACAACGGCGATTCAAGAAAAGTAGTGCCGAAGTCTATCGATCAAAGTAAAGCTCAAACGACTCCCCCTGATAAGGAGGGGCAAGCTACATATAATTTGCAAGATCAGCTCCTCGCGATGATTGATAATGAAATCGAAGCTAAATCGGACCAACAAAAAGAGCCACCACCGACAAACAACTTTGTTGCCAAAACCTACCCAACACGCATTGCAAAAGTTAATTTAGAAGATATCGAATCAGATCAAAGCAGTCAGTCAAAAGGAAGTCGCCTGGCTGACCTTGCAAAGAAGGTCGATAAACCCGCCGATGCTAGAGAACACTCAATGGCTAGCGCTATTGCTGATCCGGGTCGTTTTGGGTCCTTGGCTTCACAAAAAATTACCGATGAAGAGAAAGAAGGTGGTAAAGGGGTTTTCTTAGCCACTGAAAAAGTGCTCGGTCGCAAACAAAAGACCAACCTTCGAAAAGTCATGAAAGGTGGTCAAGAGGAAAAGGGCCGTAAAAATTTCATCAAGCCAATGTCGAAGGACAACTTTTATCGCATTATCTATTCAGCACTTGCTAAGCTCAGCCAAGGGTTTAAGCCGCAAGATAAGGCGCAGGTCTTCTCGAACGTAGAGAATACTGAGATTGATCAAGATATTCTTGAACTCTTGAAAGCAAAGCTCTTCGAAAAGCATGATTTAAGATTTGTTTGGAGTCTCGTTCAGTCGCTTTGGGGAGAGCGTCCCTGTATGCAGTCGGCTCAGTTTCTCGAATCGATTGGCCTACAAAGGTCGGATACAGGATATTGGGGATTTTATTTGGACTCTTTAATCAACGCCGGTTACAGTCGTAAAGCTCTCCACGAAATCAAATCGACCTGTAAAGAAAAAAAAGATCTAGAATGGGCAAGGGTGGCTTATCGGAGACTTCCGAGTATCTGGCAAGCTCTAAAAGTCCAGGGGTTCCGCTGGAGCGAAGCGGACGGGGTCGATGCTCTCTCTCAACAGCTTTCTGTAAGGCCAAAAATAACTCTCTCAGGCACCTGGCTTAGTGGTTAAACCCCTGAAATCACAAGTTATCTAAAAAAGATTAAAGTAAAGCCCAATTGAGCCGATAAACTATTTATCTTTAATCCTTACAATTGAATATTTTGGCAAAGTGCGGGAACCTGATCGTTGAGTGGCTCATGGAAAAGCGATTTGGTGACATCGTTCCCGTTCGTTTTTTAAGTGCTTAAGACTTTGTCGGTCAGCTCCGCCCAGCTTTCAACGACATGCTCTGGAAAGGTCTTTTTTAAGACTGCTGGAGATTGATAACCCCAGCTGACTGCTATTGGTGTTATGCCTATTCTGAGAGCTGCTTCGATATCTCTTATTTCATCACCGACATAACAAATGTTTTGGCGAGCAATGCTCTTTGAAAATTTATTAATTAAGTCTTCGAGTCTTTTGTGTTTCGAAAAAACCTTACTAGATCCTTCAATGATGTCAATTTCTATGGACTGCTCTTCAAGTTTTTTAGTGATCAGTCGCTTACCGTTTGAACTCAAAATCGCGATCTTACAGCCCTCATTTTCAAGACTTGTGATACTTTTCTTGGATTCTGGGAAGAGTGAGAACTGATCTTGTCGTCCGAGCATGCGTCTTCTCGCCGCAAACACAATAAAAGGGAGCTTCCACCTCGCGATTCCCAGATGAGTCATAATCTCTTTTACAGTTAAGTCTCTAAGTTTGTGATTTTCTGGCCGGTCGTCCACCCTTTGATAGCGGAAGATAGGAGCGAGCTCGTTGAGCACCTCAACAAAGGTAGGGAATGAGTTGCAAAGAGTGCCATCAAAGTCAAAAATAACTAGTTTTTTACTTGCAGGACTCACCTTAAATGTCTCTTTGTCGAAATGGCTATAGGCATGTCGCCGGGTCTGCCTTTAAGGGCGTTTCAATATACATATAAAAAATCGCCAATACCAGCAGCAGGTCATCTTTTGGATTGGCATATTCATTAAAATTGTTTAGAGGACAGCTAACCCGGATTTCTCATAAAAAAACACCTGCAATCCAATCAAACCTTTGAGATA
>CAZBDM010000504.1:0-3968 GCA_964490675.1 uncultured Oligoflexales bacterium | reverse complement strand
CAGCTACCCACTGGCTCGCTTCCTGTACGTTTACGTTAACAAGAAGCCCAACAAAGCTCTTGACCCGCTTAGCAGAGAGTTCCTTAAGTTTGTCTTCTCTCAAGAAGGTCAAAAAATTGTCATCAAAGATGGTTACTACCCAGTCTCAGCTGCTTTAGCTGAAAAAGATCTCAAGGCACTTGGTGTTGCAACAGCCGGTGCTCACTAAACTTTAAGTGTTCCGCAGCTCCTACGGGAGCTGCTTTCATTTAACCCCATTATTACGGCGTGCTTATGTTTAGGGAAAAAGACTCTTACCCCTCAGGCCCTACCGGCAAAGGTAAAAAAAGCAAAAATCCGAAAAAGTCCGATAAGGTTCCTCATCTCAAACGCGATAAAGGCGTTAAAAAATCGGTCATCCTAGCCGACAAAATAGCGAAGTGGACGATCACAGTTGGTGGTATCGCCGTTATCGCAGCGGTCCTCGGCATCATGGTGTTTTTAATCAAACAGGTCCTTCCTTTGTTTAGCGGCGCCGACATCAAAGGTGAGTTTAGTTACAAAATCGACTTCGGTGATCAAAAGACTCTCACAACTTTTGTCGATGAGTATAAGACCATAGCCCTCCATATCTCCGACAATGGCGAACTGAAGCTCTTTCATCTGAAGACGGGTACGCAACTCGAATCTCCAAAAATCGACCTGCATGGCGAAGAAGTCTCTTCCTTCGCTTCATATAAAAACGGCAAGGGTATCGCCATCGGTTTAGAAAGCGGTAAAGTTTGGCTCGGTGAACTAACTTATAAGACCGATATTCTTACCGTCGATGGACTCCCAAACTATCTTGACAAGCTTAATGACAAAGACAGTACCGATGGAAAGAGTATCTTCTCCATCTTACCAGGAGATCAGTTCAGAAAGATCTCTATTGAACTTAACGAAGACGCGATGATCAGTGTTGCCGAAACACCGATTATCGCTATCGATATTCAGTCACAAGGTGAAGCGGAACGACGCCTGACTTCTCTTTTAACCTTGGACCAAAGCGGCCGGCTTCTTCTCCAAAAAAGAAGCCGCCAGTTTAACCTTCTTTCAGGTGAGTCGACCACAGAAGTCGAGCAAGCCGAACTTCCGCCTGTAGAAGCTTATAACCAGATCAAAAAACTCGTTCTGCATGAAAGCGGACGGATGGCATTTGCGATCAACCACGAATCCGCTAAGCTGCACCGCTATCTAACCGAAGACATGAACAACCCCCAGTTAGTTGAAAGCATTAAACTTCTCGAACAGGGCAAAAAAATCACCAGCTCGGAATTTCTACTCGGTCAAGGCTCTCTGATGATTGCAGGCAACGACGGATCACTGAGAGCCTTCTATATTTTGGAGAGAATCGAAGCAGAGACGATTGATAAAAAAACTCTTGTCGCGTCCAAAGACTTCTACAAGCGCGGCACAGCGGTTCAAGAAATAGCGATTAGCCAGAGAGATAAATCTTTTGCGATCTCGAAGACCGATGGCCAACTGGAAGTCATTCACGGCACTAGTGAGAAAGTTCTTCTTGAAATTCCCTTTGAGTCATCGATTAGAAGTATTAACCTGACGCCAAGACTTGACGGCCTTCTTGCGATCTCTGAAAATGGTCAAGTAAAGCTTTGGGACATCGATGCTGCCCACCCGGAAACAAACCTTAAGACCCTGTTTGGACAAGTCTGGTACGAAGGATATAGCGAACCGACCTTTACGTGGCAGTCTTCAGCGGCAACCGATGACTTCGAACCCAAGCTATCGCTGATTCCACTTATTTTTGGTACACTCAAGGCAACTTTTTATTCACTTATTTTTGCCATTCCTCTGGCGATTTTGGCGGCCATCTATACCTCAGAGTTCGTCAGCATCAAAACAAGAGGCGTCGTCAAACCGATGATGGAGTTGATGGCTTCTTTGCCTTCTGTCGTTTTGGGATTCGTCGCTGCTCTTGTTCTCGCACCTGTCATTGAGTCCTGGATATCCTCGGTACTTCTCATTTTTATCGCCTTCCCAACCTCTTTGATGCTGGCTGCGTATCTATGGCAGCTCATCCCGCAACCGCTAACCCTGCAGGTTGGCGATGGTACCAAACTCATCTTCAAAGGTATTGTGGTCCTCATCTCTCTTTATATCGCTTACCATCTAGGTGTCGTCATTGAAAATACGATGTTTGAGGGTGACTTCAAAGCTTGGTTGAGCGGCGAGCAAAGTGGTACGGCTAACTTCCTTTTTCTTATGTTTATTCCTCTTAGCTTTATTGTTGTTTTCGCATTGTTTAGCCGCTTCTTTGGCAGAACGACCATGCTTTACATGCAATCTTTACCACGGTCTAAGGCGGCCATCTTAGATATCGCGAAATGGTTTTCATTATCTGCTGTCGGTATCCTCGTTGCCTACATCGCCAGTATCAGTCTTGATGCCATCGGTTTTGATGTACGCGGTGGCTTTGTTGATACTTACGTTCAGCGCAACACCTTAGTTGTAGGCCTTGCTATGGGCTTTGCTGTTATCCCTATCATCTACACGCTGGCGGAAGATGCTCTTAATGCCGTTCCCGAGCACCTCAGAGCGGGTAGTCTTGGTTGTGGAGCAACCCCTTGGCAGACAGCGATATGGATCGTTTTGCCGACGGCAATAAGCGGTGTCTTCTCGGCTGTGATGATTGGCATGGGTCGTGCTGTAGGCGAGACGATGATCGTCGTTATGTCAGCAGGTAACACACCGATCCTTGATGCCAACATCTTTAACGGTTTAAGAGCTTTGTCTGCGACTATCGCTGTAGAGCTACCTGAGGCGGTAAAAGAGGGAACACTTTACAGGGTTCTGTTTCTCGCCGGGCTTGTCCTCTTTGCTATGACATTTTTTATCAATACGATTGCTGAAGTCGTCAGAATCCGTTTCCGAAAACGCGCAAAACAACTTTAGGGTCAATCATGAAAGAAGATAACCAACAGCCAAACAAAGAAGAACCAAAAAAGTCTCGGTTTGGCAACGCAAAGAAAAAGAATATCAAAGGTTCCGACTTAGCTGCGCGAGGCGAACCTTTTCTTTGGGGACTCGGAGGAAGTTTATCTTTCGGTATTCTCCTTGTCGCGGGCTTGCTTGCTCTAATCTTTTATAACGGCATTGTGACATTTTTTCCCAAGCCGATTCATTATGTCACTCTTAACGATGGCAGTACCGTCACCGGTGAGCCTAACCGTAGTGAGTTCTTTCGACACCGTAAAGAAGATCTCTCGCAATTGCCTGCCTCCGTTCAGCAAGACATCAAAAGTAACAACGGTAAAGCTCTGCGCAACATGTACCGCACCGGTAACTACGATCTTTACAACGAAGATTTTCGCTGGGTTCCGGAATATGACATCAAAAGCGTCGAAAAACCTAAGGATCTCTTCTTCGTCGAACGTCTTGAATGGGGCCCTTTCATCGGGCGTATAAAATCAATCGACCTAAGTGGTAAGGTTGTTGAAGGCAAAACTGTTACACCCGCAGAGTTAAACAGTTGGCTTACTGAAGCAATCGATCGTCGCGAACAGGTCAAATATCTCGAAAAGGACGAAATCGGAAAAATAAACCATCGCCTCGAAAGAGGCCGCCTAGATGTTCGTAAGGTCGCCATTAGCGAGGGCGAAGGTAGTCCTGCGCACCTAGAAGCTAAAAAACGCTTTGAAGAAAACAAAATCAAGCTTGAAGAGGAATACCAGCAGCTCAAAGCGAAAGTCGATCTTATCAAAGAAGAAGATCGTAAGTTTAATATCGTGTTGGCCGACACTAAAGGCAGAGAAAAGCAGCTTCAGCTTTCTGAAATCACTCGTATGTATCCCGCAAACGACCTTAGCTACGGGCGAAAGCTGGGAGTCTACTTGTCAAGGTGGAAAGAATTTCTTACCGAAGATCCCCGCGAAGCCAATACTGAGGGCGGTGTTTTACCAGCGATTTTCGGAACCTGTCTTATGACTATC
>CAZBDM010000503.1:0-3971 GCA_964490675.1 uncultured Oligoflexales bacterium | reverse complement strand
GGCCCTGGCGATCCTGGCCAAACAGGAGATTTAAAAGACCGCGTTGCGGAACTTCTGCAGGAAAAAAGACCCGTCTTAGGGATTTGCTTAGGCCATCAAATTTTATCTCTGGCAGCGGGAGCAACAACCAGAAGGATGCCTTACGGACACCGTAGTCATAACCAGCCCGTCTTTCTAGTCGGCACTCGCAAAGGGTTTATCACAAGCCAAAATCATGGCTACGTTGTCGAAGAACAATTACCTAGCGGCTGGAGTCCTTGGTTTTTAAATGCAAACGATCGGACTATTGAAGGGATTCGTCATGAATCTCTTCCTTTTAGGAGCGTTCAGTTTCACCCTGAATCTGCAGGGGGCCCAAGAGATACTGGTTGGATTATCGATGAATTTATGGCTGAGGTGAAAGCATAATGCCTATCCTATCTTCCCTTTCAAAAAAAGACCGTAAACCTAAAGTTGTTCTGCTTGGATCTGGTGGTCTTTCCATCGGCCAAGCTGGAGAGTTCGACTATTCTGGAACACAAGCTGTGAAAGCTTTGCGCGAAGAAGGCATCGAAGTCCTTATCGTTAACCCGAATATCGCAACCGTTCAGACCAACCCTGAAGAGGGTGTCAAAGTCTTTCTCTATCCTGTCACACCTGAATGGGTTGAAAAGGTTTTCGAACTTGAGAAACCTGATGCGATCATCGCAGGCTTCGGCGGCCAAACAGCGCTCAACTGTCTCGTTGAGCTTGAAGACCGGGGTATCCTTAAAAAACACAACATTCAAAATTTAGGGACAAGTGCTGCGACCCTCAAAATGACTGAAGATCGTGAGCTTTTTGCTAAGCAAATGAAAGCGATCAAAATGCCTATCCCGCCAAGCATCGCCTGTGAAACAGTTGAGCAAAGCAAGAAAGCCGCACAAGAAGTTGGATACCCAGTGATCGTGCGAGCTGCCTACGCACTTGGTGGCCTTGGTAGCGGCTTTGCCAATAATGAAGAAGAACTCCTGGCACTTGTCGAACCAGCCTTTTCTGCATCCCCTCAGGTTCTTATCGAAAAGTCCTTGAAAGGATGGAAAGAAGTTGAATACGAAGTGATGCGTGACAGCGAAGGAAACTGCATTACCATCTGTAACATGGAGAACTTCGATCCTCTCGGTATTCATACCGGTGATTCGATTGTTGTTTGTCCCAGTCAGTCTTTATCGGATGACGAATACCAGCTTCTTCGAAATGCAGCGATCAAGATGATTAACTCGATGGAAATCATCGGTGAATGTAACGCTCAGTTTGCCCTGAGTCCTGATTCACTTGAGTTTTACGTTATCGAAGTCAACGCACGCTTATCGCGATCGTCAGCGCTAGCCAGTAAGGCATCTGGATATCCGATCGCTTATATCGCTGCTAAAGTCGTCTTAGGTTACGATCTTCTTGAACTTAAAAACCCCGTCACAGGAATCACCTACGCATTCTACGAGCCTGCGCTTGACTACGTCACAGTCAAAGTACCGCGCTGGGATCTTCAAAAGTTCAGAGGAGCCTCACGCAGTCTTGGCTCGACGATGAAATCTGTCGGTGAAATTATGGCCATCGGTCGCACTTTCCCTGAAGCCCTCCAAAAATCAGTCCGGATGATCACTGAAAACGGTCAAGGTCTCGGGCTCTTTGCTGAGGAGATGGCTAACGTTGATCTTGATTTTGCTCTCGAACATCCTACGGACACACGGCTTTACTCTGTCATGCAAGCCCTCAGACAAGGACGCGGCATTGACGAGATCGCCCAATTGACAAACATCGACAAATGGTTCCTGAGCCAACTCAGAAGAATCATCAATGTTGAAAAAGAGTTCGAAGATCTCATGCAATCTGGCTCTTGCTCATCAAAGCCATCCTCAACAATCGTAAAAATATTAGAAAAAGTTGACAAGCCCACTTGGCACCGCTGGAAGCAAACCGGCTTTGGTGATGAACAAATCGCAACTCTTTGTTTGCGTCTTCTCGACTCTTCTGAAGAACGCATTACCGACGCTACTATTCGTGAGCTTTCTCTTAAGATTCGCGAACTAAGACTTAAACAAGGTGTAAGGCCAGTTACTAAAAAAATAGATACAACTGCCGGTGAATACCCATCCCCATCAAATTACCTCTATATGTCCTACGGTGGTCTTTATGACGACGAAATGGAAGAGGACGAAAGAAAAGGGGCCGTCGTTCTTGGCGGAGGATCTTACCGCATTGGAACGAGTGTCGAGTTTGACTGGTGCGCTGTTAGCTGTAGCCAAAAACTGCAAGCAGCCAACTGGCGTAGTATCATTGTCAACTGTAACCCCGAAACCGTTTCAACTGACTATAACAGCTCAGACCGGCTTTACTTCGAAGAGATGACCCTTGAAAGAATTCTTGATGTCTGTGACTTTGAAAAGGCTGAAGGGGTCATCGCCTCTATGGGTGGTCAGCTTCCCAACAAACTCGCACTTCCTCTTGCTAACAGTGGCCTCAAACTGCTCGGCCATAGCCCCGAGACAGTTGACAACGCTGAAAATAGAAGTGTTTTCTCAGCAATCTTAGATAAACTTGGCATCGACCAGCCTACTTGGACGTCGGCATCATCGAAGAAAGAACTCGATAAATTTATCGCTGAGGTCGGCTTTCCTGTCCTTATTAGACCAAGCTACGTTCTGTCTGGTGCAGCTATGAAGGTCGCTTATGATAGAGATTCACTTGATTGCTTTCTTTCAGAGGCAGCCGACATTTCAGCCGATCACCCGGTCGTTATCTCAGAATTTTTGTCCGGCGCGCGCGAAATAGAACTTGATGGGGTCGCAAAAGATGGGGAAATTATCACCGGTATCGTTAGTGAGCACATTGAAAACGCCGGCATTCACTCAGGTGATGCTACAACAGTTGTGCCTGCCCAAAAGCTTTATGTAGAAACAGTCCGTCAGGTTAAAAAGGCGGGGCGCGCCATTGCTAAAGGCCTTAATCTTAACGGTCCTTTCAACATTCAATTTCTTGCTAAACATAACCATATCAAAGTCATCGAATGTAACGCTAGAGCCGCACGCTCGTTTCCATTTATCTCCAAGTCAGTCGGTCTAAATCTCGCCTCCGTTGCAACGGATGTGATGATCGGAGAAACTCCGCAGCTTGACCGTTATAACGAAGACGAATTGCCACACGTCGGCGTCAAAGCGGCTATGTTTAGCTTTACTCGCTTGAGAGGGGCTGACCCTGTGTTAGGTGTAGAAATGGCATCAACCGGAGAAGTTGGTTGTATCGGGCACAATTTTGATGAAGCCCTACTTCTTGCTCTTGAGGCATCAAAAGTGACTGCTCCTAAAAAGGGCGTTCTTGTCAGTGCCGGCCCTGAGTATCATAAGCTTGAGTTCCTCTCTTCGGCAAAGATCTTAAACCAACTCGGCATCAAGCTTTACGCGACTGCCGGTACTTCTCAATATCTCAACGAGCATGGATTTGAATGTCAATCTGTTGCTTGGCCCGGTGAGGCGAAAGACGACGTCATCGAGCTGATCAGAAAAGGCGAAGTAGACCTAGTGGTGAATATCCCTAAGAACCTTCAGCCTTCAGAGCTCAGTAACGGTGCAAAAATCAGGCAGGCGGCGGTAAGCTTCGGTTGTCCGCTTTTGACAAATATGGAGAAAGTAACTGCTTTTATCCGAGCAATTGGCAACAGTCCAAACTTCTCAGATGAGCATGTACCGATTCCTCTGCCACCTTACCAATGCTAAAGTGATTACAAATTCGTAAAGTTCGGTTATAATTAAGCTAATGTAAACTTTTAAGAGTAGCCGAACGATGAAAATAAGAAAGGCAGAGATTGAAGATCTTGATGCGCTTGTCAAAGCGTATCAAACCTCCATAAAAAAGATCTGCAGCAAGACTTTAAACAAGCAGCAAACCGAGTTCATCCTCAAGCTACCCTTCGACTCTAGCACCCTAGAAAAGGACATCCCCAAAGAACAAGTCCT
>CAZBDM010000502.1:3127-3980 GCA_964490675.1 uncultured Oligoflexales bacterium | reverse complement strand
CTTAGGCGCCGCAGGTGAGTGGCGTTACCCTTCGTTTAACCGACATGACGGTAAAGAACGCGCCGATTGGCCGACACGAGGCGCCCTGCAAGCGTACTCGAGGCCAGCAGTAGAACAATTTCGCGACTTTGTCATGTATCGCTACGGCTCCATTGAGGCAGTGAACGCAGCGTGGTCTTTCAACCTGAGCAGCAGAGAGCAGATTTACCCACCGACCGGATTGGGTGACCCCCATATGGAAGGTTATGGCTTTTTCTCTGAAAACTTGCATCATACCCCCTACGGAAAAGACTTTTTCGAGTGGTACCACAAGACTCTCCTCAATTCAGGTCAACATATCCTGACCTGGGGTGCTCAAATTTTTAACGATATCCGCTCTCCTTTGAGGGACGTACCTCTTGGAGTTAAGATCCCTGGTATTCATTGGAAAACTGACGAACTTGGCAAAAGGATTCCTGAGATTCTCGCTGGCCTGATCAAGCCGGACCACTCTTTTAGTTTAGAGGCTGAAAATTTAGGAAAAGCTTACCACTCGATATTCGCAAGAACAGATTATGTATCACAACTCACGGGAGCTCAGATTAAAGTGCACTTTACCGCTATTGAGATGGCAGATAACCCTGAACATCATGGCTCAAGGGCAGAATCACTCACTCAAGGCGTCATTGCTGAAGCATTGCAACACGGCGTCAATGTGGGCGGAGAGAACGCATTAGGTGGACATCTCCTCGATAGTACCGGAGCTCCGTACGCGAAGATGCTGGCAGCAGCGCAACAGGGGATGAGTTCAATAACATTACTGCGGTACCAATACGCTCTCCAAAGCCTAGATCAAATTGCGGGGTTCGCCGAG
>CAZBDM010000502.1:490-3117 GCA_964490675.1 uncultured Oligoflexales bacterium | reverse complement strand
CGCCGAGGCTCTTAGAGACATTCCAACGCCAACCAATTGCGAAATGCGAGTCGCCAACTAACTTTTACAAAAGTAAATTAAGTTGTCTCAACCGCAAGAATAGTAGCTTCGCCAACATCAAGATCTTTTCCTCTCAGTTCCTTAGGAAGATAAATCTTTTTGTGACCGCTTTCGATCGCTGGTATCTCCTGTACCGGCGCCTTAACTTTACTAGGCTGTTCCACCGACTTGGCAACAATCGAATCTTGATGGTGCATATAGCCAGCAGAAACCGTATGGCTAAAACCGATTAACAATGAAAGTGTCATGGAAAAGCGCAAAATTGCCACAATAGAAATATCCGTATGTATCATTAGAAAGCCCCCTTTACTTACCCCGTTCATCTTTTCGGATGGTTTTGTTTTTTCTAAATTCGTCCGACTATATTCTCTCTTTACATGGGCTTAGGAGTGTTTATTTCTGAATGTTACTGAGGTTGTTTTGGTTTTATCGACGGTTTTGATGGATTTACGGATTAAAAACCTAATAGAATTTAGACAACGATGATAAACGAATATCACAAATTAAAAGACCACGACCTCGTCTCCACCGCCAAGACACTAGTGAGGCGAGAGCGTCAGTGTATCTGTGAACTTCTTCTCGTCATCAAAGAGATTAAGGAGCGTCAGCTTTTCTTACGCAAAGGTTACCAGTCACTTCATAGCTACTGCCAAAAAGAACTTGGACTTTCTGAGAACCAGGCATGGAAACGGTCTCAAGCTGTTGCAGCCATATCGATCTATCCAAAATTTCTCGATATGTTGGCGAATGGCGAGACCTACCTATCTCAGCTGACAATGATCGCCCCTCATCTTAACCAAGAAAACGCAGAAGAAATATCTTTTCAAATCAAGGGCCGATCAAAGAGCGAAGTAGCCTTTTACTTATCAAAATTTCAAGGCGATCAGTATGACGCTAACGCTGAAGAGACCATCGAAATCACCATCACACTTAACCGCGGACAATATCAGTCGTTAAAACGAGCCCAAGATATTCTTTCCCATTCAGGTAAAAACACCACGGAGTCTGAAGCGATTGCAAAAGCCCTGGATCTTTTGCTCGACCGTAAGGACCCGATGAAAAAGGCGGAGCGCGCCGAGAAAAGAGCGCAGTCCGTTTCGAAAAAACCCACTTCTAAGCTCACTAAGAGACCGACGGCAAAGACTCGTAGCTCCCGTCCGGCAATTCCAGTGGGATTACGTTATCAAGTTTTTAGAAGAGATGGTGGACAATGTACTTTTGTTGGTGAAGACGGCAAGCGTTGTGATGAAACCCGCATGCTCGAGATCGACCATGTCGATCTGTGGAGCCGCGGTGGAGAGCATACGCTTGATAATTTACGGCTGCTGTGTCGTCAACACAACCAGTACCTGGCCGCGCAGGTTCTTGGAAAAGACTATTTAGAACGCTTCAAACGCTAACTCTTGGTTAAGCGTCTAACTTTTCCCAAGCTCTTGTTCCATCAACAACATTAAAGACATTGACATATCCATTATTCAAGGCGATGCGAGCAGCAGTTCTTGATCGTGCTCCCGATCTGCAAATGAAGTAGAGTTTGACTTCTTTCGAAGAGCTCAGTTTTTCAAGATCGCGAGGCTTAAGATCATCAAGAGGAATAACTTTCGCTTGAGGAACGGAAAATTCTTCAACTTCCTCTTTTGTTCTGACGTCGATTAAGATTGGTTGCTCGCCGCTTTTGATTTTTTCGATCATTGAAAATGCTTTTGCTTCTTTTACTGAACCCATCGTTATGCTCCTTAAAGATATCATTCTTTAAATCGAAAACCCTTGAGAGAAATTACTCATGGGTGAATGCTTGTAATACTAAACCCTTCGGTGAAGACCTTCTTGACTTAAGATTTTTTTAAAATTTCTTTATATAACAATTATATCAATATCTTGACTGGCTTTTTGCTGGCTGATTTCACGTGGGTGAATTTACCCACCGTAGGGAATTACCCCCATGGATCGAGAATCTAGTTGAATCCTTCTCTTACATTTTAGACAAGACAGGGGTAGACGTTTTAGGGGCTTACCATGCTTAGATTATCTATCGCCACGATATTATGGGCATTTTCCTTCAGCCTTATTGGGCATTACCTCTCTGGAGAGGTAGATACCTTTCTGTCAATACTAATAAGGTTCGTACTCGGCTTTTTAACGCTCGTTCCCTTTTCCAACCTTCGTTCCATAAGATCTAGCAATTACCTTAAAACGATGGTCATTGGAGCTCTGCAAGTGGGGCTCATGTATGTCTTTTATTTCGAATCATTCAAATACATCAGTCCGGTTGAGGTCGCTCTCTTTACCACGACAACGCCAGTTTTCATCTTTGTTCTCGATCGTTTTTATCAGAAGTCTTGGTCAATCAAACTCTTGCCTTCAATTATTCTCATTGTCTTAGGTGCCGCGATTATTAAATACAAAGGTCTTTCAGATCATGTCATGATTGGTTTTTTACATGTCCAATTAGCTAATCTGCTTTTTGCTCTTGGACAGATGCTCTATAAATTCTGGCTACCGGATGAATGGAAAGAGAGACACGCTTTGTCAAATTTTTCGGGATTTTATTTGGGTGCAGTCACCAT
>CAZBDM010000502.1:0-480 GCA_964490675.1 uncultured Oligoflexales bacterium | reverse complement strand
GATCCCTCTTGTCCTGAGCTTCGCCGATTTTACCAAGCTACCCACTGAGCTTTCACACTATTTTACTCTTCTATGGCTTGGGGTAGGCGCTTCCGGCTTTGGTTATTATCTTTGGAATTCTGGCACCAAGCTCGTCGACAGTGCGACACTCGCCTTATTTAATAATGCCCTCATACCTTGTGCTGTTTTCGTCGAACTGATCATTTGGCGAAGTCATGTGGAGTGGTTTAGCTTTATGCTCGGTGGGTCACTGATGCTCTTTTCACTACTCTATTTAAAAGTTGCCAGGCACAAACCTTCGGTCAGCACTCAAAGAGCATAATACTGTACTTTAATCTTCTCATCTTGTTCAGGTGCGGCATTTTCATCGAAAACGATACTGTTTTGTTCGAGGTCGATGCGGTAGCGATCCTTGTTGATCACAATGTTGTTGACATAAACCACAACAGGAAGTTCCGGGTTAATTAAAGCCGACAGCTC
>CAZBDM010000501.1:0-3995 GCA_964490675.1 uncultured Oligoflexales bacterium | reverse complement strand
CGCCAATCATAAGCCCTCTTTTTTGAATGAGAGCGCTATATTGCGTGATGTCTCCATTTTTAGGACAACTGCCATTAAATCCTTTATCTGAATAAACGCGTTGAGGGACAAGTTCTCGCCAATCATTAAAGTTACCGTCGGCAACCAAGGACTGCGGTATGTCTAATTTTGAGGTTGGGTCTTTGTCGGAAAGAATTTCAGCTAAATCAGACCATCCATCAAGATCACTATCGAGGGAGTAGGGGTCGGTTTTGTAGAGGGTTTCTAAATATCCGGGCAACCCATCAAAATCTTCATCTGAAAGCAGCTCTGGAAGATACTGCTCGTGAAACTCGCTGTCTTCAACCCAACCCTGCCATAGGTTTTCAATGTTCTGAAAGCTCTCTTCATCGAGGCTTTCCCGAAAATAGTCGAGAAAACAACGCGAAGCTGTGATCTGCTCTGGGGGAGCCTCTTGGCAACTGACAAAGGCAGCCAAAAGCCTTTCTTTATCAACAATTCGACTTAAAAACCTAGCCAGAGATGCAGAATCTTTAAAACTATAGGCTGTCGGATCAAAGCTTACAGTCTGATCAATCAGAAAGTGCTCATTAAATCCTGTCATAAAACGCGGATAAAAACTCAGCCAAAAACCCATTCCCAGCTGCTTTTCGATAAATAGATCAAGGAGAGTCTGCCTAAAAGTCTCGAGCCAAAAAGACTCTAGCGATGGCCAATTCTTTTTAAGCCACAGCTCAATTAATCTGTCTGCAACCGTCAGATAAACCATTTGTTTTGAGTAGGAACTAGTCTGTGATCTTGACACAGATTCAGCGTTGATTGAAATGAGCGGCAGGTTTTCGGGAAAATCAAGACCTGGCGGGGCTTTTTTATTCGGCAACTCCCGCCAACGGCTAACGACCACAGCGTAACGCGAGTAGCCTTCAATAAACCCGCTAAAAAAACGACTGACTGCATCAAGTGCTGCATACGATAGCTCAAAGACGAGAGCTGAGTCACTTTCTGATACCGCTCCATAAGAAAGCTGTTGAATTTGAGAGGAACTTTCTTGTTTCGGCCACTTACGACAGGTCTCAAGACCGACATTGGTAGCTCCACCAGACAGCCTGCTTTTAAAAAAATACGGGCCTATAGCGTCTTTCTCATCGGCTTCGGTTTCATTTTTTACGTAAGCTCTCACCCAAAACCCTGGCCAAAAGCTCACCCCTTCAAAGTTTTGTCCTGAAAGCTTTAGTTCGATCACACGATTGTTGCTCGAAGCCTCAAGATCAAGAGGTGAGAGATCCTGCCACCCATCGCGCCACTCATAAGCCCGCTCGCCAGTAAACTTGTAGAGTCTAAGGATTTCAAAGTTGAGCCTTTCAGCGCTTTCAGCGAGCCCACCAAACTCGATATAGATGTCTTCCGCTGACAACTGCTCTCCCGATAATGCCAAGAGAAGATTGTTGTTCTGATCAAATCGCATTTTAATTTCAAAAATTTTAGACTGCTCGCTGGCCCCCCGATGACCCTTAAGAATACTCAAAACCTCACCCTGCCAATCAGACAGGTCGCCGTCGATTTGATAAGGGTAAGTCGTCTGTGGAATGTCTTTAGCACCCTCTTTAAGAAGGCAGGCCGAGTGAGACACCTCTCGAAACGAAATTTCTGAAAAGTCGACTCTTGTCTTTTGGACAAGTATCGGGTTTTTCGTGGGTGTTACGACCGCATCTGAGTCTTTTTGAGTCGAGCGGCCTTTTTGACCACAACCTGCTGCAAAAATCACCACAGTGAACGCAATCAATTTAAGTTGATTCGAAATCATTTTTTCATCTCACAATTTCACTGACTAATGTGTAAGATAGATCTTCAATCATTATCCCATAAACAAGAAGACAAAGCCGTAATGCAAATATTCCTAGTAAGAGGAAGGCCTAACAGGGGCTTAACATTGTTGATCTTGTTAGGTGTTATTGAAAGTGTTTAAATGCACCTTAAGAAAACGATGATTTTTGCCAAAATCAGGAGCTATTTATGAACATTGTCAAGTATCGCCGCCCGGAAACAAAAGGTAACGGTACGCCTGTTTTTATCGACGGCATCCGAACACCTTTTGTAAAATCTTTCGGGGTCTTTGCAGATTGTGACACCCTAGAACTTTTCAGTCGCTCAATCGACGCCCTTACAAGAAGACTTCCACTTGATCCTGTTGAGATTGATGAAGTCATTGCTGGGGCCGTCGTGCCGCAGGCAAAAAATGGCAATGTCGCAAGAGACGCCATCATTAACCTCGGGCTACCCCTTCATATTCACGGCTTCACCCTCAACAGAGCCTGCGCTTCAAGCTTACACGCTGTCGTCGACGCAGCGAAAACAATCGCTGTTGGCCACCCTAAGCTGGTCCTTGCCGGTGGAGTAGAGTGCCTTAGCGACGTTCCCATTGTTTATTCAAAAGAAGCAAGAAAGTTCCTTTTAAAACTTTCTAAGGCTAAAACCCCCACTGCAAAGCTTTCCCTTATTAAGGACTTTCATGCAGGTGACTGGGTTCCTAAACCACCAGCGATATCTGAGCCGCTAACCGGTATGACCATGGGTCAACACGCTGAGATCATGGCTAAGAAAAACGACATCTCTCGACACGATCAGGACGAGTTTGCCTTAGATTCCCACAGAAAGGCCGCAGCAGCCCAAGAAGCCGGCAAGTTTGACGAAGAGATCACACCTGTTTGGCCATCACCCAAGCATACTGAATGTATCGACGCGGATAACATTATTAGACGCGATTCCAGCATGGAGACGATGGCCAAGCTAAAGCCTGCTTTTGACAAGAAATATGGCACTCTTACTGCAGCAAACTCATCACCGCTCACCGATGGTGCCTCGGTCGCGCTTATCGCTGATGAGCAGCGCGCTAAAGACCTAGGCTTGACGCCCAAACTAAAAATTATCGACTTTGACTTTGTCGCAATCGATCCCTTTGATCAGCTTCTTATCGGTCCGGCTCTTGTTATTCCACGAATACTTGAAAGAAACCGCCTGACGATCGATAACATCGACCGTTTTGAGATCCATGAAGCTTTTGCGGCACAGGTTCTTAGCTGTGTACGCTCGATGGCCTCTGACAAGTTTATGGAAGAGTACTTCGGCAAAAGCCAAGCTCTTGGTGAAATCCCGCAAGAAAAGATCAACGTTAACGGTGGAGCACTTGCTATCGGTCACCCCTTTGGTGCGACCGGTACACGTATGCTCACAACTTTGGCTAACGAGCTTGTTCGTAGTGATAAAAATCTTGGAGTCATCGCTATATGCGCTGCAGGTGGAATGGCTGGTGCTCTCTTAGTTGAGCGCATTTCTTAAATGAGGAGACGATGATGAATCAGTTTTTTACGTTAGAAAAAGACCAAGGTGGAGTCGGCTTTTTAAGCTTTAAGCGCAGCGATATAGAAATGAATATCCTGTCAAGAAAAGTACTCGAAGAACTCGATGAGATTCTTAATGACATTTCTGAAAAAGACGAGCTTACTGGTCTGGTTATTATTAGTGGCAAAGAAGATCAATTTATCGTTGGTGCAGACATCAAAGATATCGCCTCTTTCGAAACAAAAGAGGAAGCTTCTGAAGGTGCTGCTGCAATGCAGTCGATTTTCCAGCGTATCCACAAGCTTTCCATCCCAACGGTTGCAGCGATTCATGGCAATTGCTTAGGAGGCGGTCTTGAGCTTTCACTTGCTTGTACGTGGCGGGTTGTCACAGATCATCCAAAGACGAAGTTAGGACTCCCTGAAATTCAGCTTGGGCTTATCCCTGGGGCTGGCGGTACACAAAGACTGCCAAGATTAATTGGCATTCAGCTCGGGCTTGATATGATTCTGACTGGCAAGAAAATCGTCGCAAAGAAAGCTCTCAAAATGGGGCTGGCCGACGCATGTGTTCCAGTCAAACAGCTCAAAGAACAAGCTGCGCTTTTTGCCTTAAAAAGCAAGTCAGAAAGAAAGCCGCCTTCGAAAGGGGGACCA
>CAZBDM010000500.1:0-4002 GCA_964490675.1 uncultured Oligoflexales bacterium | reverse complement strand
CAAAATAACTTCTCTTCCAAATCACCATATCGAAGTAATAGTGAGCGAATAGAGGAGTTAATCCAAGTGCGACTAACAACGAATTTATGTGATTCGTTTGAGTGAGATAGAAGTAGGTTTGATTAGTATTCTCTTCGAGTATATTGTTTGCGTAACCAAAGACGAGGCCTATGATGATGACTGCTGCAAACCCCAACCATTTCTTCTGCGGGAAATGAGTTTTGTTGACCATTCTCAGTGTCAAAATGTAGTATTGCAGACCATGTGCCGAAACTAACGGTAAAATGATTTCGATTGCTCCTCGTGATTTCAAACAAACAAGCGCAAAGAGCAAAGCAGTTGCTAGAATATAAGAGAGCCGCGGGATCTCTAGCCTTTTTGTTATGAAGAAGTGACGGATTTCATAGCCAATCCAAACAAATAGACTCAGAATATAGATTCCAATCGTCACCATAAAAAGATCATGGCTCGGGTAAATAAATGTATCAGACTCAGCAAAATATCCTAAAGAGCTAATATCAGTACGAAAGTGAAGGGCTAAAAAAGGGAGGAGCATAAAAGCATAAAAAAACACGTCAAGTAGAGCACCATGCTGTCGACCACCGGGTGAGACAAAGTTATACCAACGCAAGATCCCGAGAAACTGTCTGATAAAGTGAAACATTGTTGCGTAGACGACGAAATGCCATAAAAAGCCAATCTGCATTTCTTGGAAAATGATAAAAAAAGCGAAAATAACCAAGTGTCCCAGCATAATAGATTTTCCGAGTATCTGCCTTTCTTTGTAGAGACGAATATAAGTTAAATAAACGTGACCACTATCAAGTAGAACCAGTGAGATAAATCCTAAGGCAATTAAAAAAAAACCGGTCATTGCTGTTTGTATCTGGAAGAGTCCAGCGAGCGGAAAGACAACCAAACCGACCAAGACAAAGGCAAGGTCGACTATCGGGTTTACTATCCATCGGCTTTCGGTTTGAAAATTCATTCTTTTAAACGGGCTGTATTTAAATTGATGATACTATTATGAAACTTTAAACAATTTTTAATGTCAACTCTTGCCTGCCTTCGAACTTGCATTCTCGGAGTCGGTCAGTCACTCTAGAGGGGATATTAATCTTGGTTGAGGCTCTAAAATGAACAATTTTCTTATCATTGCAACGATGATTTTTTCTGCTGTCTCCTCAAGCCAGGCTACTCATGCAGCATCTTCCGAAAAGCTTTGGCAACGAATTAAAGAAAAAAAGACGGCTGTTTTTATTAGACACGCCCTCGCGCCAGGAACCGGCGATCCTTCGCACTTTTCCCTTAAAGACTGTTCAACTCAAAGAAATCTCAACGAAGTCGGCAGACAGCAAGCCAAACAAATTGGTCATGCTTTTCGCAACAAGGGGGTGAAGGTTGATAAAGTCTACACCAGTCAATGGTGTCGGTGTAAAGAAACCGCCGAACTTATGGGGTTAGGTAAGCCGGAGGAGTTGTCAGCTTTAAATTCATTTTTTGAATTACCGCAAAACAAAGAACCACAAATGAAGCAGTTAAGAGCTTTTATGAAAAAGTTGGCGATCGACAACACTGTTGTTTTGGTCACGCACTACGTCGTCATTGCTGAATATACTGGTGCCTACCCATCTTCCGGTGAAGCAGTTGTCGTTGAGTTCGATGAAAAACGTCTGCCGAAGGTAGTCGGTACGATTGAGTTTCCGCATTAAAAAAGCCCGAGGGGACGATACCCCCGGGCGTAATGGTTGGACTCAAGCCATTCGTGAAACAGACTTCGACTTTGCTGCTGGAGCAGCGATTTTTTTAGCTGGCTTAGGCTTGTCGTGCTTTTCTGGGGGAAGAATTTTATGAGCAGCAGCCTTTCTTTGCTTCTCAAGTTTTTTAAGCTTTTCAAGCTCTTTCTTGGCTTCTAGAGCATTCTTTGTTGCCCATCTTAGTTGATTGACGGCATTGGTGAAGTAGATAAAAGCATCATAAGGTGAATCATAGGGATTGAAGTATTTGTGAACATCACCATCATTAAACCATTTGATACACATATAGTAGAAGTGGTCGGAGGTCTGGAGCTTTCGCCAGGCATGGATGAGTGTATCGTCTTTGGTGGCTAATACATCCTTTTCCATCGCGTAAACAAATTCAATAGCTGAATCTTGCAAGCTATTACCGAGCCATGCCGAGACATCACGTTCCATGTCGGCCCAGGAGATCGGATGATGGATGTCGAGTTCAGCTTTTGGCGTGAACTTTTTAGAAACCTGAGAAGGGGTAAGGAATTCATAGTCAGGATGACGCCAAATCGTTTCAGGTAAGTGTCTTAAAAATTCAAAAATGCCCGTCGACGCCCACTGGTGTTCTCCGAAGGTTTCGTAGTCCATAAAGAGGTTGATGGTCTCTCCGCCGCCAGCGACCTGATGAGCCCAGTAAGAAAACTTATCAGCCGTTAAAGGCCACTCAGACCAACTCTGCTGAGAAAAGCGGAAGGCAATATCATCAGATAGTTTGTAGTTCTTAAGAAGAAGATTTAACTTCTCGCAGGCCAACGGCTTATATACGAAGTTTGGACTGCGCCACTGAAGAATGCGATCAACGCCTTCAGCAAGTATTGTTTGAAACCCCAATTCTTCGATCACTGAGGCAAGGCGGTTATTGTAAATCAATTCAGTGTTACGGAAAGTTTTTGGTGTCTGGCCAAACAACTTTTTGATTTTTGCCTTATGAAGCTTGACCTGTCTTTTAAACTCAGCTTCAGAAAATAAAAAAGATAGCGAATGGTAGTAAGTTTCGCAGAGGAATTCAACACAACCAGTATCGGCTAGCTGTTTAAAAGAGTCGAGAACGTCAGGACGGTAAAGCTCAAACTGATCAAGGGCAGTACCACTAATCGAATAAGAAATCCGAAATTTGCCGTGGTACTTTTTGATGAGTTCTAGCAGCAACTGGTTAGTGGGTAGGTAGCATTTTTCAGCAACCTTATTCATAATCTCACGGTTCTTGTGATCGTCTTCATAGCGCTCACCTGAGCCAATCGAAAAGAAATCAAAAGAACGATTGAGTCGAAAGGGTTGGTGGACTTGGAAATAAAAGCAAATAGCTACCATCCTAAAACCTCCTGGTAAACTTTTTTGACCCTGTCAGCGGATTTATTCCAACAAATATTTGAGAAATCGTGTCGCCCACCTTCTTGCATCGCCTGGCTTAAGCCAGGTTCGGTGAGGATTTTAATCATACTATCTGCGATCTTTCTAACGTCCCAAAAGTCGACTTTTACGGCGTGACTGAGGACCTCAGACACACCCGACTGTTTTGTGACGATCAACGGGACATCGTATTCAAGTGCCTCAACAGGTGTTAGGCCGAAAGGTTCTGAGATCGAAGTCATGACAAATAGATCAGCCATCGAAAGGAGATCGCTTCTTTGACGTTCGCTTAAAAACCCAGTGAAGTGAAAACGATCGAGCATTCTCAGTTCCGCCATTCTGCGAATCATGCGGGGAAGCATATCGCCGTTACCAGCCATTACAAATCTAACGTCATCGATAGCTTTAGAGGCAAGGTAAGCAGCTTCAAGGAAGTATTCAGGACCTTTTTGCATAGTAATACGCCCGAGAAAGACAACCAGCTTTTCAGGTAGAGCTTTCTCACGTCGCGACTTGCTATCGTTGTCTGTTTTGACGAGGCCATTATAGATAACTCGAACTTTTCCTTCAGCAATACCATAACGATCAACGATGCACTTTTTTGTGCGCTCGCTGACAGCTATAATGGCGTCGGCTTGCTCGAGTCCGTATCGCTCGATATCGTATATTTTTTGATTTACGTTTTCACCAGACCGATCAAACTCTAGCGCGTGAACATGAGTAATGAGAGGTTTGCCAGTGAGTTTCTTGGCTTCGACCCCAGCAAGGAAAGTCAGCCAATCGTGGGCGTGAATGATATCAAACTTTTGGGTACGAGCGAGGTATTTGGCGATTTGAGCGTAACGAATGACTTCATCGAAGA
>CAZBDM010000499.1:0-4003 GCA_964490675.1 uncultured Oligoflexales bacterium | reverse complement strand
CTCAAAGGTTTGATTGGATTGCAGGTGTTTTTTTATGAGAAATCCGGGCTAGTCGTGATAAGCCAAAACTTTCAAGCTTTCGCCGCGAGCAATTGTGTTGATCATTTGAAACTGCACGTCGGATTGGTAGACTACGCAAACTTTACTGGTACTGAGGTCATTGACTTAGGCAATGTTTGGACCTCAAACGACACCGCCCAAATCAGACATACTTTAAACGAGATTTTTGCAATGAGCCGAGAGCAACGCAATGCCCTAGGTATCCCTCTCAAAGCATTTATGTATGGAAACTCATTCATGACCGGCAACCATCGCAACCTAAATGACCTTGCTTCCGATTTTGCCACGATTTTTGGCTCAGAAAAAAGCACTGCTTTGGTGACTTATCTAGAAAAAATAAAGGCAATTATTGAAAAGGCAGAACTCAAGGATTGGCAAATGGACGTCACCATTAGGACTGAGAGGTCTCCTGGCTTTCCTAACGGGCATGCCCATCAGGCAACAAGCCCCATGAAAGTGGTCGTGTTCAGCAAAACAGAAATCGGACCTTCCACTGAGGTGTCCCAAAGGACGGATAGTTTACTACGACCAGAAGAAGTCGACGACTACGTACAAATCGATAGCAGCCAGACCCTTGCTATCACCAATAGTTGGCACCGCTCTCCTCAAGCGACCGAGCGGCTCGTTATTTTTGTTTCGGTTATGTATCGTTGAACATCCACTCAAGGCCGGAATATCTCAGTGTTACCAGCACAATCTACCTAACTCTTAATAATCGGTCTGACGAATAACGCTAGAAAGTTCTGGCGGGAGTTTAGGCGACGTCCTTGAGCAAATGATTTAAATTGATGGGTGTCAATTAATCATAGTTGATCTCACAAAAAGAGAAGACTTAGTCTGTGAACTAAAAATTAGTTTCGATAACGATTAAGATCGATGAAAACAACATTACCTTGATACGGGTTGCCCTCTTCCTTACTATCTAAAACAGCACCCACGACAATGTAATTCCGATAAATCTTAACTCGTTCACCAAAATTCCCCATTTGCTTGGGTTCATCTGAAAAGATCGGACCACCTAAAGCAATTTTCCAGCCTTCCTTGGTATTTTTATAAAGAGCGACTGCTCCAGCAAACTCAATGGGCTTGTCTTCTTGATAAAAATGAGCTTCCCCAAAACCTACTACAAACCGGTCTCCATCTAACTGCAAATCAGAAATCCTTCTAAAACCTTCAGATAAGATCGGCACAATCTCTGTTTCCGACCATTTCCCAGTTAATGGATCATATTCAAAGATCACAACAACATTAGTTCTTCCTTTTAAAGCCGCTACCGCTAGCTTATTTCCATCAAGACTATGAACGCCGCCTTCAAATAAAGTTAAATTTGGATCAGATACATTAAGAGACGAATGCAGCTGCCAACCTGGTTGCTTTTTTTCATAGATGTGAACAAAAAATCTAGGAAAATTTTCAGGCACTTTATTGGAATCAATGAGCTCTATGGTGGACGCAAAATTGCCGTCTAGTTGCACTTTATGTCCCATTGTTGACCCATTAGCAGAGATACTATTTTCAAAAACAATATCCCAATTCTGTCTATTTCGTTCATAAATATAGATAGACTTTGCCTGATCGTTAGCTTCTTTCTGAGCCCTATTACCAACTACCAAAAATTGCCCGTCTGTTACGATAGAATTACCAAAGACTTGCCCTTCTATAGGGTTTGGAGCTGTAAGAACTTCACCCGCGATCCAGGATGAGTCTTTTTGAAAAAAGGTAAGAACCGTTCCTGTCGATTCCTTGCCCCTACTGGAAAAAATTGCCAAGCCATTTTTTAACGCGACTCTGTTTTCGGGACTCCAGACGTTTTCAATTGCTACGACTTTCTTTTGAACCCAACCAGGTCCAGGGCTATAATGCATGAAATAGACCGCATTGTTAGACTGTAAAAGAGTAACTTCACCGTCAATGGCAATCCCCGAGCCAAGAAAATTAAAGCCGCCACCGGCTAAGGAGGCCGAGTTTATTGTTTGTTTATCGGCAGGAAAGCTGATTGACACTTCTTCAACTTGTGAGACTGATAAAGTACCAAGCTGATATTGACCTTTTCCTTTGATCTGGAATTCGAATGAATCCTCATACCATGTGATTTTTGAAGATGGAATAAAGCCGAGATGATAAATGTTATTGTAAATCACCTTATAAAAAACACCCGTCCTACTCTTTTCTTGTTCTGTTAAAGAGCGACTATATGACATTTCAAGTATAACAGTAGAAAGAATCTCTCTAGTTGTATCTCCATCAAAATCTAAACCGACAGACTTACTTGATGGGGTTACACTAGGCTCGCCTGGAATATTTAGGTAGGCTGCAGTGGTATCATTGGCAATGTTTGCACCTTCATAAAAGTTTTCATTACCGATTTCTGACTCATGCTCTTCTGGGATATAAACTCTTGGGAGCTCTTTTTGAAGGCCCTGCTCTTGTCCTTGCTGATCAGCACTATTTTGTTCTAAAGAAGCCTTGTTACTTTTCTCATTGGAGCTAGAGTTTTTTGATTTGTCATCCTTTGTAAACTGGGCTGAAGAACAATGTAATGTGGTGACACTGACCAAGAAAATTATTACCAAACGTGCCATTAATCTTACCCTTTAGACTCACTTAATGTTTAGTCTTCGGTCGGAATAAAATCGCTTCACAATTAGGCTTGCACATTATTTAATTGAAATTGGCAGTTTAATGAATGAGAAAAAATCTTCTCGTTTATTACTTCTTTTAAAGAGAAAATTTTTCTTGCAAGTAAGTGGGCGCTTAGCCAAAATCATACTCTATATTTATGTTGGACATATCAGACAAATGAAAGTTGCGATAGCGATGAAGATGAGAAAAATATTTAGAACATTACTATCGGACAAAGTCTTGGTCAATTCTTTCCCAACTGTCAAGGACAAGCAAAAAGTTCTAAGCACAATAACGTCTTTGAAATTGTCAAACCATGCGCCGATTGATTCTCATCATTGACTAGGAGACCTCGACCTTCCAAGGGTTCTATTGCTGGAGCTAGATTGGTATACTTTTCATACGAAAGCGCCAACGTTTTCGACGAATCGCGAAATTTCATCTTCAGTATTGTAGTAATGAAGCGAAGCTCTTAAAAGCCTTTTTACATTTAAAGACTCCATATCAAGACGGCCATATTCGAGAGTGGAAATTGAGGTATTAATACATCGGCCTTGAAGCTTGTCCTTAAGACGCTCAACGTCAAACCGTCCAGAAAAGGTGACGATGCCGCTGCGCCTTCCACCGCGGTCATAGATCTTTACCCCTTCAATCTCTTCGAGGGTTTGTCGGAGCTTTTCAGCGAGTTGTGTTACTCTTCTTTCTATGTTTTTTATACCGATATCTAAGCAGTAGGAGATCGCTTTTGAAAGACCAATTTTCCCGGCCACATGGCCTTCCCAAGTTTCAAACCTTTTTGCATCTTGGCGCATGTGATAAGAGTCTATTGCTGTCCAGCTTGCAGAATGTAAATCTAAAAAGGGTGGGGTGAGTTTTTCGAGGGACGATCTTCTGACATATAAAAGCCCTGTACCGCGAGGACCCCGCAAAAACTTACGACCCGTGCCACTAACAAAATCACAACCAATCTTTTCAACATCAACTTCAATCTGACCAAGAGATTGACAAGCATCAAGAAGAAAAAGAACACCTTTGTCTTTGGTAATATCACCGACTCTCTCGGCGGGATTAACGAGACCGTTATTTGTAGGTACGTGGGTAATGGCAACTAGTTTAGTTCTGTGATCGATCGCTTTCTCTAAAGCGTTACAATCAAGCTGTCCGTTACCATCATCAGGTAAAACTTCGATCGATATGCCATACCTTTTAGCAAGCTGAAGCATGGCAATGTAGTTACTAGCGTACTCACTGCGACTTGTAATAACTTTATCACCCTTATCAAAGGGAATACCGTAAAATATCATATCCCAGGCTCTTGTCG
>CAZBDM010000498.1:0-4018 GCA_964490675.1 uncultured Oligoflexales bacterium | reverse complement strand
CAAAGGTGTCGGAAATGCCAATGGTGAAGCTACCGTTGCTGTAGCTGAAACTTTAAGAAATTGACGCCTTTTCAATTCTCAGTCTCCCAGATGTCTGCCGCGAGTTTAACTTAAATTTAATGATACCTTTAAACCTATGACAAACAGAGGGAAAGGGCAATTTGAATTCGACAAATAGCGATTAAAAAGGTGCTGATGAGATTCTTTCGATGGAAACAGGTGGTAAAAGTTGATCTCTTACTGCGTGTACAAACTTGAGGGTTCTGAATGCATCAAACCATGTATGAAAATGCTTAACGCGCTGATGACAATCCGGTGACTTTTGATAGATATCTTTGAATCCACTTTCGAGATCGAGTTGCTCGATTAGACGCTCAAGACTGGATCTGGCAATTTTTAATCCTTGCGCTGCAAACTCTTCAATAAGGTCTTCGAAAAGCTTCACCCAATTCCCATGTTCAAGCGCCCTGACTGCTAGCTCCAACCAAATTTTAAGAAACATGAAACTTTTGGGATCATAAACCTCGTAATTCTTTTGACTTCTTAATAACTCGCTAATCTGCCCCACCGATGCCCCCGTTCCGAAAGGAACGCGGTAAGACACTCGCCCCTGAAGCTCTATGGGCTGACAAGTAGCAGGTTGCACACTTCCCGTCTTTGCCAATTTATTGAGGAGATAAAAATCCTCGCCGGCGTCTCTTTTAGGAAACCCTCTGACAGCACAGTAGTGCTTTGCGTGGACAACCATTGTACTGCCAACCGTCTGAAAGGCGTAAGGAGAATCGGCAAACCGCAGACCATCGACATAAAAATGCAGGAAGCGGTCGTAAAGTTGAATGGCTTTTTTTTCAAAAGGATCGTTTGAATAGGGAGCTCTATGAACAAAATCGACGACGTAGGCCGAGGTTTGATCACTTTTTAATGTGTAAATCGAAACAAAGTAATCCTCACTAACAATTGCATCACCATCAGTTGTAAAAATCCAAGGACTTTTCACCACTCCTCTGTAAATAAGGGAAGAAGCAACATCACAAATAATTTTGCGAGCTAATCCAACCCCCTTCTTTTCTGGAAAGCGCCGACCCTTAGAAAAACGATCGATAGCAATAATATCGAGTCCGTCAAGATTGGTTGTTAAGATATTATGGTTATCGACTCGCAAAACTCTGTGACAGGCAGGCTCACATAAGAGATCCCAGACCTTTTGATTACTTTCGAAAAAATCAAAAGGAGAACTATCCTTTTGATTGATAATAAAAATGACCAAAAGACGAAGGGTTCGACTCGCCCTTTTCAATCCAGCAATCAATGTCTTAAGATTATCAGCTTCAGCGAGTAGAGGAATACAAACGACACAGTCCCATGATTTTTCCTCGTTGCTGTTGATCGCCCGATCGATGACTTGTACTTCGGGTTCGGCATAGCTTTTCAAATATTTTTTAATAACAGTAGGCTTCAACGACCAGGACCTTTTTGACGTTTACCAAGGCGCCAACCATAACAGATGAAAAGTCACTTAAGAAGATGAATTTACGCACCATAACACACTGATATAGCTAGGTTTAAATGCCTTTAATAGCAACTTTGCCTGAGCCTTGCTGCTTCATACTAAAAATACGTTGAACAAGGTCGTAGGCTAGACGGAAAGACGGTTGTTGTTCTGTGAGGTATAAGAGCTGCCGGAGAGCTTCGGGAAAGTTATTTTTCTGAAGATAAACAACACTAAGAATCTTACTCAATTGATAACGATGTTCAGGGAGATCTGAAGTCAAATAAAAAGCTTCTGCGACCAACATAGGATCAAACAACCAAGCTTCACCCACTTCCGGTTTCTCATGCATCGCGCTAACCAAATAACAGAGCTTTTCTTGCTGGCTCCAGGATTTAAAAAATACCACGATGTCTTTCAGCCGGATCTCGTCTGTAGGTTCTTTAGTATGATCTAGTTTGCGAAAAACAGTGGCCTTTTTGACGCCCAGGGGACATACGGGTGTTTCCTGCTGAAATGAACTTTCTAGGCCCTGCCATAGCTTACTGTAGAGAGATGAAGAAAAATGCGGCTTTGAAGGAACCTTTTGAGACTTCACTTGGAACTGTCGTTTGACGGCTGTCAGATCTTTTTTGACACGATCAGAAAGCAACCAGTTTTGATTTAAACGAAGCGCATTTTGATGGGCAAAAATGGCTCTCAATGACACATCCGACATCTCTTTCTTTGAATGATCTATAGACTGTAGTGCACTAAATTCATTAATAAAGACCTGGTTCATGAGGTAGGAGTTGAGCCAATCATCTACCTTAATCGACACCTGCTCAGAGGAGACTGCCCCTTTGACATCAGCAAGCATTTGTTGCTCGAAGATAATGAAAAACACAATGATTAATAATCGCGACATTTTTGCATCCTGGGAAGGACGGATTTTTCTTTTACCTTAAGGCTTCAAAGCGACCTTAAAAGAAAGTATGAACAATGGTAAGCTCAAAATCAATAAAAGGATGAAGGATTGATCAGCTGATTTTAAAGAGATCGTAGCACAGTCTTTTTTCTCTTGTTTTTTTGCATTTCTATTTTTTGTGCCATCTTCACTGGGGACGCTATTTCCAAGTAAAAGCGAATCGGCGCTAGATCCGCTGATTCGATAAAGATCCTTGATAAACTCCTCCGTTTCACCGGATAAAAAGGCTTGCACATAAGAAGCCATTGTTGCAGCGTTATCTTCTCTTACACCGTTGTCGTAACTGATACGCACCCCCCCCCAATTGATCCCAAGGATCTTATTTGTTTGTAAATCAATGAGGGCAGACCCACTGGATCCTTGTTTCAAGTCACAAGTATGTTTGAGGCTAAAAGCAAGAGCAGGGTCGTAAGACCATTCAGTGCTAGCAAAGCGCCCTTTTGTCACACAATCATCAATCGTTATGGCTGCAACTGGTAATTTTACATCTTCGTCCTTTGGGGCTTTGAGATTCTCCGGAATATTTGGATGGTGCAAAATCACTGCTTTTCTTTCAGAAATATTGTCATCACCATCCCAAAACTCTAGATAAGGGTATCCTTCCGGTGCAGGTTTATCCAAAGTAAAAACGGCTATGTCACCGAGGGGGTCAGTTTTAAGGGTACCCTTTGTACACCCTCTCACCTCTGTCTCAAAGTTATTGGCTTCAGAAAACCCGAAAAAGACCTTCGTTTCTGTACATGCCTCTTCGATCAGTTCTTTTTGCGTTTTGCCCTCTTCTGAGGTCTCAGCAAAACAGTGGTGATTCATGACAAGTCGGCTGTTTTCACCGTCGTTTTCTGGACCGATATGGATAGACGAACAAAACTTAACCTGACCAGTCTTGCGCCAAGTAGCTATCAGAGCAGTTGAATTGAGAATCTCAGGTGCAACATCTTTTACATTTTCGGCTTTGGCCACCTTGATGTCGTTGTTCCCAAGAATATAAGCCGTTCGTGAAATATTAAAGAGCGGCTTTTTCTTGCAGCTTGTGAGGATAAATCCGCAAGAGATCAGAACTGTTGCGATTAAGAGGTGGATTAATTTTCGATTCACCGCAATTCCTTTATCAGCGACTTTCACCTGTTAGGACCGACTCCGAATCTGGGTCAAGCTGGTAGCCTGGCTCAGCAAACAGTTCTTTTTTATCGGCAGGTTTTTTCAATCGCCTTACCTGAACTTGCGCTCTGCGACGAAGATCCGCCTCTCCTCTCTGAGCAGGTGATGCGAGAATTTGCTCCAGAGTTTTCAGAGCCTTAGACGAATTTTTAAAGGCATTTTTATAGACCATTGCAAGGTGAAATTTAGCTTGAACATCGCTTGGCTTGCTTTGCAAAATCTCCTCAAAAGCAGCGACTGCCTCTTTTCCCCTCTTAAGACGAGCTGCAGCGATTCCGTAGCCTATGACCGCCGCGTAGCAACGGGAGCAACGGATAGAAGTCTTCTTGAAAACCTCAAAAGCAGCTTCAGGGTTAGATAATTCAAGGTAGAGCTGACCTAGATTAAGTCCGGCCGAAATCTCC
>CAZBDM010000497.1:2026-4019 GCA_964490675.1 uncultured Oligoflexales bacterium | reverse complement strand
AGCTTTTGGTGGAGACACGAAAGACGAAGCGCTTGCAACGAAAGTTAGTGAATATAAAGAAGCTTCAAGGAAAATGTCGCTTGCCAAGGTTGTAGAGTTTCAACCAGAATCTTAGTCACAGGTTTTTAAAGAGCGATTTAAGAGTATCTTGATTATCTGTTTGAGAAGGCAGTTGAATGTCTGAGCCAATGAGGCGTTCTGGCAGCTTCTCCTTGGTGACTAAGTTATCGCTCAGATCTTCAGCATCCTTGTCAGTGTCAATATCGATAAAGTAGTGATTCAAAATCCTATAACTTGGCACAATGATGCTTCCCGGGACAAAATCTAGATCAGACTTTTTATCAGGATCATTAAACAGCGTTAAGGCCATGATACCAACTAATCTAGGATCTTTTTCGTTGGTGATGACAGCAGCTCCAGAAAACCCCTGTGATCCGTCAAGGCCTTGGTACGGTTTGCTACGATCTTTATTTTTCGTTGTTGAATTCAGATTGTAGGTTTCTGTAACTGCATTGATCACGCCAGTCGTGATATTAAGAGACAAAGGTGAAAAATCCTCCACTTTGAGGGACTGTGCTTTCGACCTCTCTTCGAGAAGCTCGCGCGAATAGTTTTTTTCAATGGGAAATCCAATTGAAAAAACTTTTTTTTCAAAAAATGTTTCGGGCTCTATGTTTGATGCTCTGTACATGGAAAAAAATGTTGATGGGTTGAACCCTTCTGCTTGGCCAACGACGGCTTCGAAACCGGTCAGCTTATCTTGTCTTTCATTGGGCGGCAGGCTACTGTCAGATGCGAGCTCGTCATCAGTTTTGTCGAGCGAATAATTAATGTCATAGTTTGATACGACGAATATATTGAAGTAATCGACAGCATTTTCATCAAGGGCGATAAATGCAGCCTGCCGTGCCCAGAAGCTTAGCCGATGCTTTGAGGGTGTTTGGCACTTTCTGATCCAGCTAGGTAGCCTCTTGAGTTTTTCTGGGCAACTTTTTTGCCAGTCAAACTTTTCGAGAATTCGCTCGATCTTTTCTGGGCAAGAATCTTGTGACGATTGACTGAGTAAACTTGACAGATACTCTATCGCGTTGAAGCAGCCTGCAATTTGTTTGTTCCAATTCTTAGTATCGAGCAGGTATAGACGAGGGCATTTTTGCTTCTGGTGAAGCTGAGCTGACCTCTTGGGGAAGGGCAGCCGTGAAAACCAGTTTTCATGCCACCTTTCGCGGTCTCTTTTTAGGCTCTCCATGCAATGACTAAGAACGTGATAATTGGTAAGAAAGTGGCCTTTTTTATCAATGAGGGTGGCAGTGGCCGTAAAGAATCTTTCACTATCAAAGATGATCGCTACTTTTTGCGACAGCTTTTCTTCAAAGGTGGTGACATCAAAAACTGCCTCTTTGGCGTGAAGCCAGGCCTCATGATCGGAGTGGGTTCCTACGTCTTTGCTTCCTGAGGTTAGTTGCTGATGCGGTCCACAAGAGAGAAGCAGCGCTAGGAGTGACGATGAGATGATCTTTACTATAAGCACGTTTGCCTTTTGAGGGGTTTATATAGTGCATCGGTTTTTCAGCGCGATCTTAACCAATCGCCATCAAATGTCAAACGTTTGTGGATTTTATGTACAGTGTCAATGGAAGTTTTTAAAATTGCTACTTAAATCATTGTTTCCATTGGAGGGGTTTAGGTTCGTATTGCTGTCGTTTTTGTCTGATGCAGTAGTCTGATTTCTTGTTTTTCGGATCGTCGCAATTGATTTGGGGCGTTTTGTGGTCGTTTGTCGATGTCACGCAGGCTGTTGTAAATGTTGTCAAAAAAACCGGGAAAAGGCGACTTAGAATACTCACTTATCCTCCTTAAAGAAGTTGGCTATGAGCTTGATAAATGCATCATAATCAAGAGGCTTTGTAAGTACTACATTTGCACCCGCTTCCAAAAGCTGTTTCTCGGTAAAACTGCCAAGTCCAGAAACCACGGCAATAGGCAGGTTGGC
>CAZBDM010000497.1:1673-2016 GCA_964490675.1 uncultured Oligoflexales bacterium | reverse complement strand
TTGGCTGAGGCGGTCTTTCTAATTTCTTTAATGAGATCGATGCCGCTTTTATCCGGCATGTTGACATCGGTGATTATTAGGTCTGGAAGTTCATTTTTTAGGGATTCGATTGCTTCTGAAAAGTTATTGGCTACTGTTGTTTTGTAACCTTCGTCTTCCAAGATTTCGGCAGTCACCTCAGCGACATCCTCTTCGTCATCAACTATTAATATTTTTTTCACGTCTGCTGTCCTGGCTTAGTTCTTGAGAGCGATTTTTAAAGAGTCCATTGCTGGCTAAAGAAGATGATTTATTTTAATATGTTAACAGATACCTAATGAAAGTCTATAGGAGAGTGTTTTGA
>CAZBDM010000497.1:0-1663 GCA_964490675.1 uncultured Oligoflexales bacterium | reverse complement strand
CTAAGGAAATCCCAATGTCCAATTATAAAATCCCAAAACAGAAACAATGACTCAGCCTTTACCTCCAGCTCATTTGATGAAAAGAGCCAAAAATAAGCTCGAGTCGGAGCTCTTAAAGGGGAGGCTTTGTTATTACGAATTATACTCTGACAAGCTTCATGAAGCCTGGCGACTTATGCGGGGTGGATGGGAAACAGACGATGCAAAAGTGGCCGTTACGCTTGGCGCAGGCTCGCCTACCTTAAAGGGGGTCGATATAAAGTCAAGTTGGCGAGACAAGTACGTTTGTAAACTCACGATCACAACACCTCCTGCAATAATTAAAAAATGGCGATTTTATTTTTTAACGCTGATGATTAAAAAATTACTCGACGAGGAAGGAATAGAAGACGACCCAGCACCTTCATCTGTTCATGGAGCCTATATGAAGGCTTGTGCGGGTGAAAAAATTCAGGACTATCCAATTTATAGTCTCAAATATCTAAAAAATCACTCTGGTAAAGGGCCCTATAAATTTTTTGTTGGTCACGGTGGAAAAGACATATCGCTCTTAATCAATAACACAAACGCAATTTCGGTTAAGGTATGGAAAGAGCTTTATTCAGAGTATAAAGACCTCGTCAAGCATCATATCGACCGCTATGGTAATAACTACAATGTGATGTTCCAGTATGTCAAAAGGAGACTTCAATCTGCCCAAAGGGGCTTAGAAAGATATGATTTAGATCTCCCGCTTGACGTTTTAGCGGCATTCTATAGTGATCCAAAGGATCACACACAAGTTGACCAACCTGCCGTCCTGGAAGTGCAAGCGGCAGCCGAAAAATCAGATTTTGATGATGGAAACAATATTCAAAATCAGGAAGAAAAGAAATCAACTAGCGGGTTTTTCTCGTCGATTCTTGGCAGCTTCTTTACTCAAGAAGATGAAATTGATAAAGCCCTGCGACAGCAACAAGAGTCTTCGGACGGTCCAGAAGAAACTGATGACGGTGAAGTTGCTAAGGCGAAATTAGCTGCGCAATCAGAAGAAAAAGAAAAAGACGAACGCTATCTAGTCTTTGAATTAAAAATTGGTGAAGAAGACATGGAAGCCGTGATCACCGGATTTGACACTGATATTTACTCGAAATTTGATGTCAAAGTTGATGATCAAACGATAGCAAAAATCCTTAGTGATCATGGGATCACCCACGGAATTCGTGAGGATCTGAACGAAAAGCTTTTTGAGCAAACTTCAAAGAAGAACCCTCTTAATGGCATATCAGTCGCACAGGGTATGCCCGCAAAGATGGGAGCTAACCCATTTATCAAACATTCTTACTTGAAGGCTGAAGACAAGAAAGTTGATGAGAGTCAAGAACAAGTAGATATTAGAAAAGCCCAGAGAAGCGGTTATGTTCGCAAAGGTGAGCTTGTTGCTGAAATTGGCTATAACGATGAGGCAGTCGTTGGTTATACGATAAAAGGGAAAGCGATTGAACCTGATTTACCAGAAGAAGCCGAGAGATTTCAGGCTGGTGAAGGAGTCAAGAAAGAAGGGCCGCGCTTTATCGCACAATCCGATGGTGTACCAGAAATTTCTGGAGATGTTGTTTCTTTAAAAGAAGTTTTCGTCAATGAAGGTGATGTCAATCTTACTAGTGGTGATTTAGATTTTAAA
>CAZBDM010000496.1:0-4027 GCA_964490675.1 uncultured Oligoflexales bacterium | reverse complement strand
AGGCACAAAACGTAAACCGTGCGGTTATCTCACTTATTCAGCTAGTAGAGGGTAAGGGAGCTGTTGCAAGAATGAGGCGCTTGGCTGATAAACAAGGGTCGAGAGCTTCTTGGAATATGCCAGGAGCTAGAACGCGTCGGACCGGCAAGTCTCAGGCTGCTCAGGCATTTCCAATGGATATGGATGCAGGTAGTGATGGTAAACAAGGTGATGGTGTGAAAGACCTGATGCCTTTTGATGATGATAATGAAGACTTAAACGATGTAAGTGGATTTTAACAACCACTCCTCAAATCAACACTAAGAAGGATAAGAGGAAAAGGGAGTCGTAAGGATAATGAGCATCGATACACAAGACAAACGTCGAGCACTACCAGGGCAGTACCTTACTTTCTCAATTGACGACATTCAATATGGTGTACCAATTGAAATCGTCAATGAGATTATTGCGTACCGTATGGAACCCACAGTTGTTCCAAACACACCTTTCTTTGTCAAAGGTGTAATCAACCTTCGCGGAAAGATCATCCCAGTTGTTGATCTAAGTGCAAAGTTTGGTATGGAAGAAACAAAAGGCGATCGTAACACCGTTATTATCATTATCGATGTTGATGATATGAAAATCGGGGTTATTGTTCACAAAGTAAGAGACGTTGTAGATCTCAGTGAAAATCAAATCGAGGTTGCTCCAGATATCGGTATTGATGAACAAACAAGGTTTGTCATGGCGATGGGTAAGATGCAAGAGCAAGTTGTTATTATCCTCGACTTGACTCTCGCTCTATCTAGAGAGCACTTGGCAGACATTATCGACGCCTCAGTTGATGATTTTTATGAAGACGAAGTTGCCTAATGACTAAATAAGATAAAGATAAGATTGAGAAGGGATGCACTGTGTGCGTCCCTTTGTTGTTTCAATGGAGTACTAAGAAACCTATGAAGTTGCACCTAAAAGCCGTTGGCTTTTAAAACATTGCTCCATAAGTTAACGGGCTGCATATCAGAGGAAGATTTTTGGGTAGCTCTTAAACATATCGTGTTTTTTATTTTTCGTGAGGATAGAAAACATAAGTGCTATCTCTGTCGAGTACCAACGTCGGTCGTTTTACCCTGCCGAATTGACCTGAATCATAAAAATTGCTACTTTAAGCAGCATTGCCCGAGTTGCTAAAGAAAGGCAAAGCGATGGAAAGTCATTCCCGGGTTAGTTATTTTTTGAGATTTATTATATTTTTTAGCCTCTCCCTCGGTGCTCAGTGTTTCGCTGGAAATGTAGACACCTACTTGGCGCGGATTCAACAAAATCCTGAAAATATAGAAGTTATTCGAGATTTTGCCGAGTGGTTAAAATCTCACGACGATCCTAATTATAGCTTTTGGGGTGACTTCATGGAGGCCCAACTAGACTGGCAGCTTCACTAAGAACCTTAAACCATCAAGATTTACAAGAATCATTTGGCCTTCTTCAAGAAATAGGGGATGTGAAGACATGCTTTAACGCGGCTTTGCATGTAGGAAAAAAGGCGTCAGTGTTGCTACTCACTGTTCTGTAAGGTGGGCAAAATAGGGTATTGGTCAGATCACGATTATTCTGATCTTGGTGATATGGACTTTCTTGCAGGGTTTGCTGAAGACTTTCAGTTAGCTGACTTGCACGGCACCTTCACTTGTGGTGCCAGATAAAAATAAAAAAGGGACCTTTGTAAGGTCCCTCTTGTCAATCTTACCCTGGGGGGGAAGAATATTAAGATGCTTTAGCGAATAGTTTCTTGATACCTTTAAACTTATCCATGAGACCACCATCACCATCATCATCACTGCTGTAATCAGCGTTTTCATCACCTGACCAGCGATCCTTAAACTCTGCAATGAAGCGGTTGAGTTCTGAAACACCTGCGTTTAGTTCAGATGAAACCGTTAGTACGTCGTTTGAAGATGATGCCTGCTCTTGCACAGCGTTATCTAGTTCTGTCATAGACTCGGCAATCGCATTTAGACCGTCTAACTGTTCTGTACCCGAAACAACGATCTCTTCAATCATCGAAGTAATCTTATCATTTTGTTCAAACATGTCTTTAAATGATTTTTGTGTTTCGTCTACAACTTTACGACCGTTATCAGAAGCTTCTACCGCTTGGATGATGAGTTCCTTAACTGTTTTAGAAGATTCGTCTGTCTGTTGAGCTAGAGAACGTACGGCCTCGGCAACAACCGCGAAACCCTTACCAGAGTCACCCGCTCTAGCGGCCTCTACCGCGGCGTTAAGTGCGAGAAGGTTCGTTTGAAAGGAGAATTCCTCAATAATCCCGATAACTTCGTGGATTTTAGCGTTTGTGTCGGCAACTTCGCGGAATCCAGCGATCAAGTTGTCGATACCATCTTGGAATTCGTTGAACGTTTCTTTTGATGCTTCTACCGCTTGAGTAATTGTACCAGCGTTTGAAGTGTTGTGTTTTACGATGGCGAGGAGCTCGTCAGTCGAAGATGCAACCTCTTCCATTGTTGCGGCGTTTCTGTTAGACATCCGAGAAAGAGTTTGAGAAACTGTTTTGGCTTGGTCAGCACCGCTTTTGATCTTGGCTGACTCAGTGGTGAATGTCTCCAAGATGTTTTGGATCGGTTTCGCTACCATGTTGGTGATAACGAAGTTAATCAAGAAGGCTACAATGACTGTTAAGATACCAATGAAGATCGCTAGACCGGTGACAAAGCTGTCAACATTCGCGAATGCTTCGTCTCTATCGATCTCAACAGCAAGAACCCATGGGTACTTTTCTGATTTGAGGTAAGCGCCAATTACATCTGTACCTATGTCGTTGAGGAAAGATCCATAGATTGTTCCTTTAGACATCACTTCACGAAGGGGCTCACTGTCGAGTGGAGGCTCACGGTCAGTTTTAAGCTTTACAACGCGTTCCATCTCGAGTGATGTTAGGAATATCCGACCGGTTTCACCAAGTTGAAAATTCTGCTCGAGGAGTTTTGTCGCCCAAGCAATTTCAAGCTCGATCACGATAACGCCGAGGGTTCGGTCGTTAAACTTTACAGGTTGCATTAATAACTGGTGGTAGTGAGTCGTTTCTGCGAATCCGTAAAAGTCTGTAACCTGTACTTCGTTAAGGGCATCGTTGAAAAATTTGGACTCACTAAGATCCTCACCTAAGTGATTGTTTTTTGATTTACCATGGGGAGGTGAAAGAACGACCTTACCTTTTGGATCAGTAATAAAGACGTGGTGATAAATACCCCAACCAGCCTCTTGAAAAGCTCTAATGCGATCAAGAGCGAGTGCTCTCAGATTTTCTGTATTGGCTCTTGGGTTGTTGAGGTTGTAAAGGTAGCTGATGATTGTTCCTGTTTCAGCTAGGCCTTTCGCCATCATCGTCATCGTTTCCAAGTGACTCTCGAGATTGGCCTGCTTGGCACGGGCGATAGCATAAAGCTCTTGTTGCTTCTGCTGGTGTAAGTTGTCAGAAACAGCCACAATCGATCCTACCCCTTCGATGATCAGAGGAACGAGTGTAATGGCAATTAGAACCAAATAAAGTGTAGTCTTGAGCTTCATGCATCCACCTCACAAAAACTTACGCGAGATTATTCGAGTTAAGTAATCTTTACAAAAATTTAGGTTACAGATTCCGAGAAAACCAATTTGCATGTAATAATTTTAACGCATCCAACATGGCAAAGAAATTTTCTTAATGTAAATATCGTAATCTCTCGCTTCTACTTTAGTCATTCACACATTCTTTAAATTAAGATGTAGATAATTTTTTAAGGTTATTTTAGATAAATTAGAGCTTTGCTCTTTGTCAGAAAAAAATAAAAAAATCGGTTTTTAATAAGAACTTTTCGTCAATGGTTTATCAATTCACTTTTTTTTGATTATGTTAGGTAAATTTGATCTATCTTCCTATGCTTCTCAAGATTTTAAAAAACAAAAAGGTAGCCGAATTTTCAGCTACCAGTCTGTTTATATGGTATTTAGGGCTTGTTCGGCGATTGGATGATTATACTCTACAAAAATA
>CAZBDM010000495.1:3129-4038 GCA_964490675.1 uncultured Oligoflexales bacterium | reverse complement strand
GATCGCTGTGAATTCTTCGACTGTAGTCATTCCCAAGTTTGAAATTGTAAATGTTCCACCGGCAAAATCTTCATTGGTCAGTTGTCCATCACGAGCTTTTTTCCCGTATGCTTTTGCTTGGGTTGCGATTTCTCTGATACCTAGTTGATCGGCATTTCTTATAACGGGGGTGACAAGCCCAGTGGGAAGAGCCACGGCCATAGAGATATGAATGCCGCCATGTTCGAGGATGTAGTCGCCTTGCCAGGAAGAGTTAACGGTCGGGTGTTTTTGCAAGGCTCTCGAGACCGCCATGATAATAAGGTCGTTAACACTTACTTTTGAGACGCTACCATCTGCGACACCCGGGTCTGAGTTAAGTTCTTTACGCCACGCGATCATTTTGTCCATGTTAGCTGAGACGGTAAGATAAAAATGGGGTGCATCGTTTTTACCGGCAAGAAGTCTTTTAGCGATTGTCTTTCTCATCATAGAAAGAGGGACTTGTTTGTCTTCTTTTAGTGACCGCACTGCACCCTGATTTAATCCTCCGGCTGGTGCGTCTTCTATGTCCCGGGCAATGATCCGTCCTGAAGGCCCAGAGCCTTTTACAAGCGCCAGGTCGACCCCTTTTTCTGCAGCCATCTTTTTAGCGAGAGGTGAAGCCTTAACTCTTCCACCATTTCCAGATTGGCTAGGCGCGGGAGTGGGAGCGGCGGCAGCACTGACAGCTGCTGCAGGAGCCGCTGCTGGGCCGGGTTCTTCTTTTTTTGCTTCAGGCTGAGCAGCTGCCGCAATGATCGCTTCAACATCGAATGTTTCGCCCTCTTCTCCGAGAACGGCAATAGGGGCATTAAGAGCAACTGTTTTTCCTGGATTAACGATGATTTTTAATAAGGTACCTTCACCTGGTGACGCATATTCCATTGT
>CAZBDM010000495.1:0-3119 GCA_964490675.1 uncultured Oligoflexales bacterium | reverse complement strand
ATTGTCGCTTTGTCGGTTTCAATTTCGACGAGAGGCTCGCCTTCTTCTACCGCTTCCCCTTCGTTTTTTAACCAGTTGGCGATACCACCTTCTTCCATAGTATCACTTAGTTTCGGCATCTCGACGACAACTGCCATTTTTCATTCTCCGTTATTTTGAATTGGATCCCTAAGTCTTTTTTACTCTTCTTAAGAATCTCGTTTATTTCTTCGTCACTCTAGAAAAATACACACTCTAAGGAACTACTGCTTATAGAGAACCTTCTTAATAGCAGCGACCGTTTTTTCTGCATTTGGCAAAGCTTCGTGCTCTAACTTTTCTGAATAAGGTACTGGGACAAATTCTTGAGAGACCCTTTCGACAGGTGCATCAAGATCATCGAAACAGATTCGGTGGATACGATCTGAAATCTCTGATCCGACTGACGAAAACGGCCAATTTTCTTCAAGAATCACCACTCTATGAGTTTTCCTTACCGAAGCAAAGATCAATTCATCATCAAGCGGTTGTAGAGTCCGCGGATCGACGACTTCCACCGAGATGCCTTCTTTTTCGAGAATTTCTGCCGCTTTCATGCCTTCATGTAAGATCTTTCCCCAGGTGATGAGAGTTACGTCACTGCCAGTCTTTTTGATGTCACCGACACCTAGCGGGATAAAATGCTCACCATCTGGCACTTCCCCCTTCATTCCGTACATCATTTCGCTTTCCAAAAAGATCACTGGATTGTTATCTCGAATTGCTGCTTTAAGAAGACCTTTGCCATCGGCAGGTGTAGCGACTGAAACCACTTTTAAACCGGGAATATTGGTCAACATAGGGTCGACGTTTTGTGAATGCTGACTTGACAACATGTGAGCCGCACCATTTGGGCCGCGGTAGGTGATCGGCATTTTAAATTGCCCACCAGACATGTAGTGCATTTTCGCGGCGTGATTGATAATTTGATCGAATGCTTGGATCCCAAAATTCCAAGTCATCATTTCGATAATCGGCCTTAAACCAGCCATCGCTGCACCGACGCCAAGACCTGCAAATCCGCCTTCTGAAATTGGTGAATCGATAACTCTCTCAGGGCCAAACTTTTCCAGCATACCTTTTGATACTTTATAAGCTCCGTCGTACTCGGCGACCTCTTCACCCATGAGAAAGATCGTTTCGTCTCTTTCCATCTCTTCGACCATTGCTTGGTTAAGCGCTTCTCTGAATGTTAATATTGCCATCGTGTTATCCTTCTTCTTCCACTAGTTGTTTAAGCCAAAATCCAGATGTTTTAAAAAGTTTAGTCCGCGTAAACATGCATCCATGTCTCACTAACATCTGGCTCGGCCGCGCTATCTGCGAAGGCCTCTTCTTCTTTAACCAGCGCCCGTGCGTCTTTATCCCAATTCTTTAAATCTTCATCTGTGGCGATTTTTTGTTTTTTCAAAACTTCACCCAGCTGCAGGATTGGATCTTGTTCCTGATATTGTTTAACTTCTTCTTTGGTTCGGTAGGTAGCAGGGTCGGAAACTGAATGACCTTTGTAACGGTAAGTTAATGCTTCGAGAAGATAAGGCTTCTTATCCTTACGCATGTTCTCGATAATCGGATTTACGTGTTCGTAAACGGTAAGGACGTTCATTGCATCCACTTGCGAATGTTCCATTCCAAAAGCGAGCGCCCTTTTGTAAAGGTGGTCAACACTGGTTGTCCGCTGAATATCAGTACCCATGCCGTATCTATTGTTTTCAATGAGAAAGAGTACCGGCAAATCCCAAGTCTCAGCCATATTCATGGCTTCAAAAACTTGGCCTTGATTCATAGCTGCATCGCCAAGATAACAAATCATCACATCGTCTTCTTTTCGATACTTAATCGCAAAGCCGACTCCAACAGCGATAGGTGCTTGCCCACCGACGATACCATGTCCACCAAGAAAACGTTTTTCTTTGCTAAACATGTGCATCGATCCACCTTTGCCGCGCGAGCAGCCTTCCACTTTACCAAAGAGTTCGGCGAAGACACGCTTGGCTTCGATGCCTTTAGCAATCGCTTGCGTGTGAGAACGGTAACCTGAAATAACATAGTCGGTCGGTCTCAGTGCTCTTTGAACTCCAACACAAACCGCTTCTTGGCCGATGTGAAGGTGACAAAATCCGGAGAACTTTCTTTTCGTGTAAGCAAGATTCGCACGTTCTTCAAAGCGGCGAAAAAAGACCATATCTTTATACATCGAAACAAGAAAATCAGGATCGTACTTAGGTTGTTTCTTTGCAGGCATAATGTTTCCTTTTCAAGATTGAACAGCCACTTGTTACGGCCAGTTTAGGAGCAATTTGAGCCCAGACTCAGCACTTGCTAACGTCGCACGAAAATTCGTCATGCCATCGACGCTGCCTGGATAAAACTCACCCTCATTCAGTCCATCTCGACTTGCGGCTCTTGAGATGTAAAATGAAAAGAATCCATCTCCAAAGCGAATAAGAACAAGTTCGAGCTGAAAATAAGCATACCCTAACGGGTTGAGGCCCGTAAACAAAGAGGAGCTTTGAGCCATACCCATTTGTTCTGTTTCGTCATTTACGGTTACTTCGCCAACCATAAACGAGAAAACCGGTCCTATAGATAGCAAAAGATCAGGAAATAGTGAACGGGGAGTGATGCCAAATTCGATATAGGGTTTCAATCTGGTTCCGTAGAGTTGATAACTGATGTTTTTTAGGGACTGGTCTTGCTCCGCCGAGAGTTTCGAGCGTTCTCCTGACACCATCAAGAAATCTATGCCAAGATCGTAGTTAAAGTACCAGAATCCCTGCCATTTAAAAGGCTGTTGGAAGAAGATTCCGAAGCCCCGTAGTCTCTCACTACCGAGTCCCCGTTCTCCTTCGTCGAGTGTTACGCGACAACGCGAATTTTCGCTACCCTCTTGATCCGAGCAGTTTTTTGCTGAACTATCACCAGATTCCAGCTCGTAAGTGACTTCGACTTGATCGTTTGTGCTGATCGCATTGATGCCAAGATGATAGTCTCTCGTGTATTCGTAAATGCTGCTGAAGAGGGCTAGTCCTCTTCAGCTGGGATGCGAAATTTTTTGAAAATAGTCCTTAATATCAACGGATTCGAAGTTCGGACGGGTG
>CAZBDM010000494.1:3465-4046 GCA_964490675.1 uncultured Oligoflexales bacterium | reverse complement strand
AGAGAGTCGCAACAGGATAAGTTTGTTTTTTGGTCGTCATATAATTCACCGATGCCCAGTCTTCCCTGCGATTAGGCATTAGAGAGGGATCTTTATGAACGGACATGGTGGTCGTCTCATGGGGGATCTGTGATAAAAGGTCCTTTTCTTGACGAAATGTCTCTCCTAACACAGAAGCAGCTTGGTTTGCCTGCAACGCGACGACGACCTTATCAAACTGGTGTTTTTCACCTGCATCATCGTAAACAAGCACACCTTCTTGATGACGCTCTATCGCTTGGACTCCAAGGCCAAATTTTTTATCTTCAACTGAGCTGGCGAGGGTTTCTTCGAGCTGTGTCGTCCCCCCAACCCAACGCTTCATAGTACGCGTCGTACCAGCCATTTTTCGCAGCATTTCAAAAAGAACCGTAGCCGGAAAGTGACAGATCGTATCGAGCTTACTCGTCGCAATAGAAGCAAATACGGGGTAGATAAAATCTTTACAAAAACTAGCCGGGTATTTTTTCTCATGGACAAACTCTTCGAGAGTATAAGTTCGATACTTCTCGTCAAAGTTGGCCTGATTTATATCTCGCATC
>CAZBDM010000494.1:3027-3455 GCA_964490675.1 uncultured Oligoflexales bacterium | reverse complement strand
AATAGCGGAAGTAGGTCTCTCCAGCACTGGTTGAAAAAGAACTATCTTGACTAATATAGCGCACGGGTACATCAGCAATCTGACAGAGCCTGTGAAGATTTGGATAATAAAGACTCGCATAAACCCGAATCGGAATATCAACTCTCTTACTTCCTTCATCGGTGACGATATCGACACCCTTTTGTCCCATACCAAGCCTTGCTGCTTTTTCAAAAAGACTGACCTTAAACTTATCTTTAAGTAACCAAGAAGCAGTTAAGCCTGACACTCCACTGCCAATGACGGCGACCGATTGTTTCGAATGCATAAACAAGCCTTTGATAGATGAAAGCGAGATCAGTTAAGACAGAAAGATTCTAATCAATAGCAGAAATAAAACCAACGCCTACTTTTCACCTTAATCAGTATTGCTAGCATTGCATTTTTCA
>CAZBDM010000494.1:1717-3017 GCA_964490675.1 uncultured Oligoflexales bacterium | reverse complement strand
AGATATTTACCATCGCTTTATATGCGTCGAGGTCTAACTTACCTTTGAGAAGTTTATCATTAATGAAATGCAAGGCTTCAAAGCGACTGCGTTTGTTTTGATAACTTCTATTGGTGGTGAGTGCATCAAAGACATCGGCAAACATGGCAATCTTTACCTCATCAAGAATCTCACCTTTGGTCAGGTTGTAAGGGTAACCGCCACCATCGAGCCTCTCGTGATGATGAAGAATGATGCTTTTATGGACGACAGACAGCTCAGCCCCTTCGACAACCTGCTCGCCATAAATTGGATGCATACGCATCTCCTCCCACTCTTTGTCGGTTAACTTAGCAGGTTTGTTAATAATACCTAGGTCAATTTTACTTTTACCAATATCATGTAACAAGCAGCCTAAAGAAATATCACGTAACTGGTCTTGGTTGGTAATAGAGAGCTCCAAAGCTATGGCAAGGGAATAAGCGGCAACGCGCGCACTGTGGTAGTAAGTATAGTCATCGTGATGATAAAGAGCACCGAGCGCAGCTACGCAAGTCGGATCTTCTACCACAGAATCAACCATATTTGTGGCGATATTTGTCGCTTTATTAAGAGCAGCTTGTCCAAGTGGATATTCATATAGGACTTTGGTCAATTCAGCGCCAGCTGACGTCAATGTGACAATGCGCTCAGCAGGTGAGCTTGCCTTATCGATAGGCTTAAGTTTTGACAGTCTCTTAAAACCTTCGACTTTTTCTTTTTCTGCGCTATCATAGAATAAGAATTCATGACCTTCTTTTTTTAAACGATCGATTTCGCCCTGAGTCCAATGATAGTTGCAAGGAGCGTAAAGGTTCATGCCACCAACAACTTGGATAAAGATATCAAAATCCGTTGTCTCGTCAGGGACGAGATCGTTGATACTAAGAGGTAATAA
The DNA here is from genome assembly GCA_964490675.1 of uncultured Oligoflexales bacterium. GTDB lineage: Bacteria > Bdellovibrionota_B > Oligoflexia > Oligoflexales > JAWKNZ01 > CAZBDM01. The sequence goes on along the minus strand of CAZBDM010000494.1, from coordinate 2,101 downwards.
ATCTCTTAAAACTGAGGTACTGGTCATTTGCAGATGATCCTTAAAGTCTTAGCACAGATCGCCAATTGGTCGAGAAATTCGATTAAGGTCTCTGTTTTCATCGGCCTTCTCTTCATTTTACACGTCCCAACACCAGAAGCCCAAGCAATTGAGCTTGCTGCTGGTTTGGCAGCTGTCGAAGAGGGTGACGATCGCATCCGTCCAGCCTATTCCTTAAGAGCAAGCTTAGACCCCTTCTACGTGGGTCGAGCGTTTTACTACGGCTCAAGCTACGGACCTGTCACCCTCAACACCTACATGATTGCGGCCGGTAGACAGTTTGGGCTATTCAAAAGCAAGTCCATTACCGGCGTTCTTGGCGGTGCTCTCCTTAGAGAAGACACC
>CAZBDM010000494.1:0-1707 GCA_964490675.1 uncultured Oligoflexales bacterium | reverse complement strand
GAGAAGAAGATCAAGACTTTAATCAAAACGACCAACGCTACAACCTCGGCGGCTTCCTTGGCATCTACTGGCAGCTTCTAAACAGAGGCAATCTATATGCCGATGTCGGCTGGGAATCTGCCGTATTCCTAGCTGGCGAAGCCGGGATTCTACTGTCAACAGGACGTAAACAGTTCTTATCTTTTACGGCAGGGGTGAAGCTATAATGCTATCAAAGATCATGCTATTTATTGCTTCACTTTTGATGATTTTTCGTGCCGATACTTTGCTCGCATCGCAACTCGTTGTTCACCTCGGCCCTCCTGCAGCTGGTAATGGTGGCCCAAATCCATTGACCATCCCTCCCCTCAATCCACTCGACTATGAAGTTGTTTATATCACCGACGCAGATCGTGAATGGTCGATCAGCATTAGTCCGGGGATTTTCTACGGCTTTCGTAGTGGTGGTGATGAAGGCACTTACGCGTCTGCAGGCGGCGGTCTCGTTATCAATGCAAATGGTGTCGGCCCTGGGGTTTACACCGCTTTTGGCTATAACGCCTTTTGCGGAACAGCTTGTTTTAATATTGAATACAAACAAGCCCTCGGTATCAGCGACGGTCACATTATCAGCCCCTATGCCATTCGCATGGGTTTAAGTTTTTCGTTTTAAGGGGGAAGTAAGGTGGTCTCACAAATGAAATACTTACTTGTCATCACACTTAGTTTGACACAACTTGGTTTTGTTCTGATTTCCGGACCGGATGAAGCAACCTTAGATGTAACACCGGAAAATCCCGTTGTCACCTTTGTTTGGGATGGCAACGCTGCCGAGTTAAAAGAACTAGAAGATTTTGAAGATGGTGCCTACGTGGGTATGAGCGATGAGGAAGTCACTGAACAACTCATTGGCCTCGCCCTTCAAAAATGGACAGAAGTCCCAGGCTCTTTTATAGAACTGGAGCTACAGACAAGCCCCGGCTCTGACACTGATACAGAAGACGGTGTTCATGTGATAACCGTAAAAGAGTTAGAAAATGTCGCAATTGCCGCTTATGCTCAACCAAACTTCGAAGGCAGCATTATTAAAGACTGTGACATTAGTATCAGTAAGAACGCTTCAACCGCAAAAGACATGGCATACACAATCACCCATGAACTCGGCCACTGCATGGGACTCGGACATCCTCACACCAACTATGGTGCAATTATGGGATATGCGCGTAACACCCGCAACATCTCCCTTGGTGCCGATGATATGGCTGGTATGATTTACCTTTATCCAGATCCAGATTATGTCAGCGGCGAGCCTAACCTATGCGGAAGCCTCGGTGTAAAGGACACACGCGCACAATACATGCTCCTCCTCGTTTTAATGCTACCACTCGCCCTGGCGATCAGAACAAAATACTCTTCTTGAAGATTTCACCGCCATTGATCATAGTAGTGATACATGACAGTGAGGTTACCCTATGAAGTCTTTGCAGTTGATCGTTGTTCTCATTTTATCCTTTCTATCCACCCATCCGTCCTTTGCCAGTGACAAGACCAAAACAATCGTCGGCCTTGCCGAGAAGGCAAGTCATGACGCTAACGCAATCTCTCTAACCGTCACAGAGATTATTGAAGACTCACGATGCCCAAAAGACGCTTTTTGCATTTGGGGTGGACAACTGATCGTAAATATCCTCGTTGAACAAGGCAAAAGCAGCCAAACTTACCTCTTTA
>CAZBDM010000493.1:0-4052 GCA_964490675.1 uncultured Oligoflexales bacterium | reverse complement strand
TGTCATCGTCGATGAAGCACATCATTTTGGCCAAGGGCTAAAAGACGAAGCACTCCAGATGCTAACAGCAGAAGCCCGCTTAGGACTGACGGCGACGCCGCCTAAAAATAAGCTTGTTTTACAATCGTTAGGTAAACTTATTGGTCCCATTGTCTTCCAGCGACAGATCAGTGACCTAACAGGAACTTATCTTGCAGAGTTTGATTTTTACCGCGTTATTGTTCCTTTAACAGCAAGCGAACGTTTTCGCTATGATCTTGATTACAAGACGTTTAGAAGCTTCTATAGGCAATTTATAAAAGAAAGACCGGGGGCGCGTTGGCAAGATTTTTTGTCGACTGCTTCGCGGTGTGCACTTGGAAAAAAAGCGCTCGCTGCTCATAGCAGAGCGAAAAAACTCGTTATGTTAACGATGCATAAACTAGAAGCTATTCACAAATTATTAATTTTTCATAACAAAGAAAAGTTACTGATTTTTACAGCCGATACGCAATCGACCTTACGTATTGCCAAGCTGTTTTTAATAACACCCATCATTGCAGAAATCTCTAGAAAAGAGCGGGAAGAAATCACTGACAGGTTTACCCGAGGCCAAATAACGGCGATTGTTTCTTGCCAAGTCTTGAATGAAGGCTTCGATGTGCCAGATGCTGAGGTTGCCATTATTTTAGGGGGAAGAGGAGGCGAACGCGAACAGATACAAAGAGTTGGTCGTATTCTAAGACCATCGCATGGCAAAAAAGCAAGAGTTTATGAACTTGTTGCAAAAGACACACTGGAGATTCATCAAGCCAACCGCCGGAGGTTTTCCTTTGCTGAGGAAAGAACTGTTAGAATCTAATATTAAAAAATCGAATGCTCGTATCGCTCCTGTGTGGTTTGATGAACATGATTATGTTTGGTTAGGTCTTTTACGTGAGGAATGCCTCCGCCTAGTTGGTCGGTCCTTTCGGGAGTTTCGTCAACGTTTTAATGAGCCTTTGGCTTTTTATGCTCCAAGGCAAAAATTAAAACTAGCGCTCTATTACTTCGAAAAAGAACTCCTCGTGATGACAAAAAAACTTTCTAAAAAAGAATGTGCAGAACTTAGAAAAGTTGTTTTTGAATTGTCAAGTCAGCATTCCTATGGGCCACCAGCCGACGATGTGACTTTTGTGCAGCACCTAAAGGCAAGGTCACATAAAATTCAGGATCTTACCCCTTCTTCATTTAAAATAGACGATCTTTTTGCTGACCTGCCTGAGGAAAGGGTCATTGTTGGTCTAAAAGAAATCACTTCGCATGCAGAGCTTGCATTGAAAATTAATCTTTTGCTGGTAAAAGCGCTTTTAGCTAAGTCTGATAGTATTGAGGTTCTTGTATCAGGTCAAAGTAGAGCCCTCGTAAGACAGGCAAAACTGAAAGGGTTGATCTGCGCAGTAGAAACCGTTCCAGATGATGATGAATTTTCTTCGTGTATTAAAATCTCCGGGCCCATGGCTATTCTTCGTTATACAACCATGTATGGGCACGCGATCGGCAGTGTCATTCCTTTTCTCGGTCGCTGTGACAAATTTCGATTGACAGCAAAAATAAGGTCCGCGTCATCGGGTGTGAAGATTTTTCTTCAAAGTGGTGATCCTTTTTTTCCTAATCTTCCCTTAAATGAGTATGACAGTAAGATCGAACAGGCCTTTTCAAAAGATTTTAAAGCTCATTGTCAGGAATGGGATCTGATTAGAGAGCCGCTTCCGCTACAAGTAGGACGGAGATTAATATTTCCTGATTTTGCTATTAAGCACAGAACAGCAAACAAGACTTGGTTGTTAGAGATCATGGGGTTTTGGACGGAGGCCTATATCAGGCATAAAATCGAAACATTTAAAAACCTAAAACATCAGAATTTCATTCTTTGTCTTAGTAGGAAACTGAACTGTGGTGAAAGTGTGTTTCCAGAACATTTTAAGATCGTTTATTTTTCGCGAAAAATAGATCCCGAAGAGGTCTATAAAATCATTTCACTATAATAACACGTTAAAAGATAGGTACGGGTTGAATGAGATTTTAAGACGCTATTTCTGAAACGTCGAAATCAGGAAACAAAATAACAGCTGGGTGAGTCTTAAGGGCAAGAGCCAACTTTAGGGCTCTTTCTCTTCCAATCTGGCTATTCCCGTTTTCCATTGCAGAAATATGAGATTGGCTGAGGCCAGTAAGGTCTGCTAACTCCTTTTGGGTCAACTCCTGAAGTTCACGTATCGTTCGCAACATCTCACCAGGTGTGACAGAAATATGAACCTTTGCTTTTTTGAAATCTTTTTTTGATAATTTTTTCATTCTCATTGACCTAGTATTTGTGAGGAGTGACTTCAACGACATAAACTTCGAATTCGTCGCCGTCGACTTTGTAAATCACTCGCCATTGTTTGTTTAGTCGTGAAGACCGAAATCCCTTCCAATCTCCTCTTAAGGCTTCGTCTCTAAAACCGCGGACTTTTTTTAGTCCTACCGGGCCCAATAGTTCTACCGTTCTTTTCCAGGCTTCGTAGCGTATCAAGACCTCTCTCGGGGTTTTTTTCAAAATTTTTGTAAGATTACGATGTTCAAGTACAGACCACATATCTAATTGTGTATATATATAAAAGTGAATATTGTCAACATAGTCGATTTAGCTCCTCCTCTACCCGTGGGCGGGCAAAAACGGCGTTGCAATCTTTAAGAGCTGCAAGGCTTGCTTCTATGCGGAATCTTTGGTTGTCGGTGACTACGATTTTCAAAACAGACCCTTACTTAATGAGTGCGACTTAACCTTAAGGGATGGCCATTCTGTCGGTCAACGGTTCTCGTTTGTCATTCGGCAGACATGCGTGAAAGGGGTTATTTTTGATGCCGTAGAAAAAAGAGGGCTATCAAAAACCATTGTTTTGTAGCTACAAGGAAGCTACAAAGTAGTTACGGAGTCGTGGTGAACATTGTCGCCAGTGATGCTGTGTTGAAAAAACTAAAAGAAAAACAGCCGTCTGTGAATCCTGATAGTAGAAAAACATGAAAAAGCGCGCAGAAAAATTAACTTCCGATAAAGAGCAAAAGTTATGGGAAGACAAAAAGCTTGGTAATGATCGAAAGTATGCGGAATCAGTTGCGCTCCCTGCAGACATCGAAAAACCCATGCCTACTTCTATCCGACTGCCCGCGAGTCTTATTGCCGACCTTAAAAAACTAGCTAAAGAAGAAGGTCTTCCCTATCAGACTTATCTCAAGATGGTTTTGACGAAACATGTAAAGAGTAAAAAAGTTATTTGAATTGTAAAGTCACTCGCCTGACAGTACTCCCCCCACCTAGAATCTCTCATATTACTTTGGCAATTACCGCTAATAGCCCAAAACCATTACAAAATTTCCTTCGGGAGACAAATAGTACTAAATAGCGATACTAAATGGGTCGATACGATGGTAAAAGTGGAAAAAGTCGTGAAAAATCTTAAAGAGGGTTCGCGACTATCCTTTAGAGAAGTACGAGCAATTCTTGTGTCTTTAGGTTTTGAGTTGAAAAGACAACGTGGAAGTCATGAGCAGTGGATTAAACAAGGGCGCGCCTTTACTCTACCTTGTCATGGTAAAGAGGTGCCTTTTTACATTTTGGATGAACTAAAAAATATCTGGGATCAACAAGATGAAAAACGCTAAAGATAATCACGTTAATTATTCCCCCAATGAATATCAAGTCAATATATTTTATGATGTAAGAGATAAAATATACGTGGCAAAAGTCCCTGAACTTGAGGGTTGTCACAGTCATGGAAAGACTCCAAGTCAGGCTCTAAAAAATGTTCGTGAAGCCACGAAGCTTTGGCTTGAGGCTGCGCTTGAGGAAGGAGTGGCTATTCCTTTACCGGTTGGTCGCAGAAAATATTCAGGTAAATTTGTTCTGAGAACATCTAGTGAAACTCACGGAAAATTGGCGCAAGAAGCTTTAAGAAAAGGGGTGAGTTTAAACGATCTTGTTTTAGAGCTTATCGACAAGGGGATGCGCAATATAAGCTAATTAGATCGCATCCGGAAACGGCACTTCT
>CAZBDM010000492.1:0-4057 GCA_964490675.1 uncultured Oligoflexales bacterium | reverse complement strand
CGTTGAATTGAGACTAAGGACGGGAAACTGGCCGGCTGTGCGGTTGTACCAACTTCCTCCACGGAAGCGCTTGCTCTCCACCAAAGTTCCTTTGTAGTGAACCGATGTCCCTTCTTTGCGGCCCCAGTTAGGATGGGGATGATCCATGTAGGCCGTCATTTGATGGACGGTTGCTTCGAATGAGAGAGCTGTTTTGTTATCGGCAAGATCTTGCGTAAATCCACGCAGAGCTGATGGAAATAAATCGTCTTCTAAGTAATCGACAAGCTGACGGAAGCCTCTCAGGTCATTTTTAAACCTTTTGAAGTTAACGCTAAGCACGTGAGATTGTCTTGGGTTCATCGGGTTAGAAGCAAATTGAGTGCGGTATCTTCCACTCGATAAGTCTGACAGGACCCAGTGGCCTTTTTTGAGAATGATCCATTGAGCTGCGACCTTTGAAAGGTGCGGCTGATCGATCAAACAATCAAGAAAAGAAGTGACAGAGCGTGCGTTTACAGATCTGTCTTGGACTGTCGTTCTGTAACACCTACTGCCATCAGCTGCGGTTAGCTGGGCTGTTAACGAAAAGGACGCAAAGGTAACGATGCTCGCCAAAAATTTGGCTCGCATTACGACTCGTAAGCCATTCATACGAATTGTCTCGCTCTCAATAAAAGTTTTAAGTTTTTGAAATCTTATTAAGTTCGACGAGGATGCTATACAAAAGATTTTTTTTTTCAAGTTAAATTTTCTGTTTTAACAAGCGAGCGTTTTATGAAAAGCAAAAACAGTTTGAGTTAATATCAAAATTTTAAAGCGATAAGATCGATCTTCGGTGGCTATCTATTTTTTACGACTTAGTTTTTTAATGCTTCTCGTTCTGTGTGTTCGAATTTGTTGAGAACCTAGAAGAAAACAATATTCAGAAAAATTTTTTTTCGAGGGTAAACGGTAGAGCCTTAAAAAAGCCTAATTTGCTTAACCGTTAGGCTGTGGTTGCGGTATTTCATCATCAGCCTTATATTGAAGGCGGTCTCGGCAGTTCGTCCTGTCGATTGAAAATCTAGTGATTTGATCGAGGTTTTTCGATAAAATCTCGAGGCCAAAGCCTTTTAAGCGGTTAAATATTAAAAAGTGTTGAATTACTAGGCTCTTACCTCAAATGAAAGGAATCTATATTGTCAAAGTTCATGCCTGACATCACCCATCACGGTCGTCCTGCGGTCCACTTGGGGCTCGACCGGGTTGGGATGTCCGAAATTGAGGTGCCTATCAGAGTCGAGATTCCAGGCCAAGGTTCTGCGATGCTGACTTCAAATATCGACGCATTTGTCAGTCTCGACGATCCCAAAGCAAAAGGCATTCATATGTCACGGCTGTTTCTGATCGTACAAAACAAACTTGGCGGTCAGGTGGTCGATGGTGACACGATAAGTTCAGTTCTCGAAGAGTTTCTTGACTCTCACAAAGATCTTTCAAAAACGGCCCATTTGAAATTAAGTTTTCAGCTTCCCGTTCACAGAAAGGCTCTGCTTAGCGACCACTACGGATGGAGATATTATCCGATCGAGATATCAGCCACTAAAGACGCCGAGCAAATGCGGGTCAGGCAGTGGTTTCGGGTGACCTATTCGTCTACATGCCCTTGCTCCGCTGCGCTAGCTAGGCAACTCATCCAGAATAAATTCAATCAAGACTTTTCTGCACAGGACAAGGTCAGTACGGAAGAGGTCTTTACTTGGCTTGGCAAGGAAACCTCAATAATGGCGACACCTCATGGGCAAAGAAGTCACGCCGATGTGACGATTGTCCCTAACGACCCCAAGGAACTCGTCGATCTTGTGAGCCTAATCGATGCTACCGAAGCAGCCATTAAGACTCCTGTGCAAGCCGCTGTCAAACGACAAGACGAACAAGAGTTTTCTAGATTGAACGGTGAGAACCTTGTTTTTTCCGAGGATGCCGCGCGGAAAATTGCAAAAGTCTTTGACAGCAACCCCCAAATCTATGATTTTATGGTGCAATCAACGCACTACGAAAGTCTCCATGCACATAACGCAGTCGCCGTTGCGACCAAGGGAAGGCAAGGTGGGCTTGCTGCATTCTAGAAAGGAGCAGGTATGACCGAATTTAAGCCACTCAATCTTTGTATTCTCACCGTTTCTGATACCCGCACAGAAGCAGATGATAAGTCAGGGCATAGCCTTAAAGATTTTGCCTCTGAAGCGGGGCATAAGATTTACCAGAAAAAAATCGTTAAAGACGATATTTACCAAATTCGCGCGGTAGTATCACAGTGGATTGCGGATCCCGAAGTGCATGTTGTGATTTCAACAGGTGGTACGGGAGTAACAGGCCGAGATGGAACCCCCGAAGCAATGTTGCCTCTCCTCGACAAACAAATTGAAGGGTTTGGAGAAATCTTTAGAAACATTTCCTTTGAAGAAATTGGTACATCGACGATTCAGTCGCGATGTCTAGCTGGGGTCGCCAATGGTACTTATATATTTAGTCTGCCTGGTTCTTCAGGTGCCTGCCGCACCGCCTGGAACAATATTTTAAAGCATCAACTCGATATTAGAACACGGCCCTGTAATTTCGCAGAGCTGATCCCTCGTCTTCTCGAAAGTTAACGGAAAATTTTATGTCTTCTACTGAAAGCTACGTCGTTAAAAATGTATGTGTTTGGAATGCAACCGGTCTGCAATCGTCTCGGGATGTCGTTGTTGAAAAAGGCACGATTACAGCCATTAAAGAAAGTGGGAAGGAAGATGTTCAAGGCACCACTGTTATAGACGGTCAAGGCCACGTTTTGATGCCGCTTGGCGTCGATCCGCAGGTCCACTTGCGGGTGCCTGGCCAACCGGAAAAAGAAGAAGCTGTCACTGGATTAACCGCAGCCTTGCGCGGTGGAATCGGGGCGCTTTTAACAATGCCTAACACTAAACCAGTGATTGATAATCCTGAGGTTGTTTTACAAACAAAACAAATTCTTGCCGATGCTTTCGATAAGACTGGTGTAGAAGTTAAGATTAGTGCAGCAATGACAGAAGGAGAACGCGGTCAAAAAAGTGTTGATTACGATGCTCTTGTTGAAGCTGGCGTTAGTGCTTTTACCGACGATGGGGTGGGGGTTGTTTCTGACGATCTCATGCGAGAAGCCTTTGCTGCTTCCTCAAAGCATGGCTTGCCCATTCTTCAGCATGCGGAATACCCTGGCCACGCGGGCGTTTTAGCAGAAGGTCCGGTGCAAAAGAAACTAAATATGAAACCCTATCCAGCTGCGGCGGAAACCGACATGGTCAAAAGAGACCTCGAACTTCTTAGAGAGTTTCCCGAAGCACGTTATCACGTCCTTCATGTTTCCTCACGAGACACCTTAAGACTCATTAACGAATATCGAAGTAAAGGTCTTAAAGCGAGCTGTGAGGTGTCTCCGCATCACCTGTATTTTAGTAGCGAAGACATTACTGAAGAAAACCAAGCATTCAAGATGAACCCTCCCTTGCGAAGCCCGCAGGATAGAGAGGCACTCCAAAAAGGTCTTGCAGATGGAAGTATCGCTTTTGTAGCCACCGACCATGCGCCTCACGAGGAAAGCGCAAAAAAACAAAACCTTAAGACAGCTGCTTACGGTACCACTGGTCTCGAAACATCATTACGTGTGCTTCTTACTCTTTACAAACAAGGAAAACTTTCAGCTGAAAGACTTGTCGAAGTATTCTCTGTGGAACCAGCGAAGTTTTTAGGGATCGACGACCGCTTTGGTGAAATTTCAGAAGGCAAAAAAATCAAAGCAGTATGGGTTGATGTTAATTGTGCCGATTCTGTCATTACCGAGGATGATCTTTACAGTTTGTCAAAGAACAACTGTTTTTTGGGAACTCCGTTATCAGGGAAAATTCTCGGTGTCTTTAACGAGAGTAGAGTCGAGAAGTTCTAATATGAGAAAAGCCCCGCAAGGCATTCAGAAATTTTGGCCGCTCGTTGGACTTGCGGCGATTGCCGCCTACCTGTTTATGAATCAAAAGAAAATCTCAGAAATCGATACAATGAACGCTTTTAAAGTTCAGCA
>CAZBDM010000491.1:0-4074 GCA_964490675.1 uncultured Oligoflexales bacterium | reverse complement strand
GACGCTCAACACAGTTTTATGCTGTCAAAAAATCCTATGAGAAATCCGGGCTAAAACCGTCTGGCAAAGTAGTGTGCATCATAAACCATCTGATGAACCGGTAGCTCAAGATCCCAAAGCACCTGGATTTATAGAAGAGTGAGAAAGCTACCGCAAAAAACTCTGATCGATGACTATTTTGTTGACCAAGCCTTGATTCTGTCTTTTCGATTTAATATTGAATCGAAAAGCTCTCTAGGATTTTTATAAGTCGATCAGAAGTTATAGGCTTAGTTTCAAAGCCATTGAATCCCATACGAGTCACCTTAGCTTTCACTTCTTGGGTGGCATTAGCCGTGAAGGCGATGATCGGAAGCTGATGACCTCTTTTTCTGATTTCCATGAATGAATCATAACCATCAAGAACCGGCATCTCCAGATCCATCAGAACAACATTAAAGTTTTCTTTATTGTGTTCAATTAATTCGACGGCCTCTTTTCCATTCATAGCTTGAGTTAATTTTACATCAGTGTTTCTAAGAATACTTCTCATGAGGTTTTGGGTGTCTTCGTTATCTTCAACAATTAAGACCTTCAGATCACTTAATTTAGGGAATGAGAATTCTTCCTCTAGTTGACTTTCTTCTGTGAACTGTTCTTCGACTTCTGGTGCGACGATTTCGGCGTTTTGTTTAAGATGCGAGATCAACGCATGCGTTAGCTGGCCGGTGCCGATAGTGATTTCAAAACGAGATCCTTTTCCTTCGATACTTTCAAGAAGCCTGATATCACCGCCCAAGGCTTCAGCCAGCTTTCTTGAAAGAGCAAGACCGAGCCCTGCTCCATTGATTGACGCTTTGACGTAGTTATCTGATTGACTAAATGTTTCAAAAAGCTTCTCTCGAAAGGAGTCAGGAATCCCACAGCCAGTATCTTTGACAACAAAGCGAATTTGACCGTCATTGGTGCCAGTATCTTTTGGCTTAATGTAATCTACATCGATATCTACTTGACCACTTTCGGTAAACTTAACGGCATTTCCAATGATATTTAAAAGGATCTGCCTTAACTGAGTTTGATCAGAAATGATGTTTTCTGGGACCTCAGAAAGATACCTGTAACTGATCGAAAAACCCTTTTCCTGCGCCGCTGGTTGCAAGACTTCTATTGCTGACTCAATCTCCTGATCAAGATTGATTTCAGTGAGATTTGCTTTCATCTCACCGGCTTCAATTTTTGAGAAATCTAAAATATCACTGATTAAGCTTTGCAGGTATTTTGTGTTACGGTCAATAATCTTCAGATACTGTTTCTGTTCAATGGTAGTCAATTTCTGGTGAAGCAGAAGATCGACAAAACCGACAATCGCTGAAAGGGGGGTTCTTATTTCATGATTCATATTGGCAAGAAAAATACTTTTAGCTTTGTTAGCCTCCTCTGCATCTTTTCTCTCGATTTCTGACTTTATAAATATCTTATGTTCATACTCGCGCTGAGCGATCTGATCCTTTAAAACACTCGCCGTCTTCTCGAGCACAGCAAACACCGGCACTAAAAAAAGGATGACAGGTAGAAGCTCTAAATTGGTAGTCATGGAAAAACCTGAGTCCCAAATAAAAAGCACGAAGTATAATAATAAATTCGACAGACCGTACCATCTGATCTTTCCCGTTGCGAGGAACAGAGTCGTAGAGGTTCCAATCGTGCATATGACCGCCGCTAACCAGAAGTTTTCTGCTGCTCCGCCAGTCAGATAAAACAATAATATGACATTAACGTAGTTGACTGAAATTCTAACGTACTCATAGGGAACGAAATCCTCGACACCTTTGACGTAATTAGTCCAACCAACATTGAAAGCCATAAACCAAAGCCAAGCGACAAGGGCCCACGGAGTGCTCCAGGCAGGATTAGTCCAATTGATAATAAATATTATCGTCCCCAAGCTCGCCGCAATTCCAAGATAAGTCGTCATGCTTGTCAGGACGGTCTTATAGAGACTTGGAAAGCCAAAATCATACTTTGAAGATGAATGCTCCATATCTGAGCCAGCACCCAGTCGTCCAACTTCCAAAGAAATACTCCCCGTTAACTTATCCAATCTACCAATATCTTAGGACAAACGAGCTTCAATAACCATGCCGAATCAAGCGCTGGAAAATTTAAGCGCCGAAAATGCTTGCTTTAAATGGGAGTCATTGGCCTGTTTATAGCCATACAGAGTCACTCATAGCTGATCATACTCTACCTCAGAACGTTATCTGAGCTCTCCCCTGCTCCCAATGGGTGGATTCACCCACAATTGGGTAATTTACCCCATGGAAATTCGGGCTTTGGATATCGACATAACTCATTGATAATATTGGTATATATGACCTTCTTCAAAAAAAACTTAAGCAATTAGGGTCTCCGCCGAAGGGTTTAGTATTACAGGAAATCACCCACGGGCAACAGGCCAAGGGGATCACTAACAAACGACACAAGTTTTAGGAGTCAGAAATGAGTTCAATCAAAGAAGCAAAAGCACTTTCAATGATCGAGAAAATCCAGAAAGGCGAACAGCCAATTCTTATCGACGTCAGAACCCAAGAAGAGGTGGCTGAGGTTAGAGTTCCACAAGCGAAAGTCATTCCACTTGACGACCTTAAGCCGCGCGATCTTGAAAAGTTGAGCGCCTCCAAGACTCAAGAGATTTACTTCATCTGTCGCTCTGGCGCACGCTCACGCACTGCAGCCCGAATTGCTTTAAATAACGGTTACACCAATGTATTCAACGTTATCGATGGAACACGAGCTTGGCAAAACCTCGACCCGACAATTAAGAACTAAGTTCTTTAAAAGACGTGAATATAAACCGTTCGCTTTTGCTCTTTGTGATATAGATGGGATCGGCAATAATGCCGAGCTCATCAGAGATCATCGAGGATTGCAAACCATTAGAATCTGCAAATTGCCCGTAAATCTTTCATTTTAGAAGACCTGCACCCCCGAGACCGTCCCATGACCTTCTTTTTAGTTTCAGTTGAAACGAGTTGGGTACCAATGATCTGAGTTAAGGTATTGCAAATCTTGTTTAACTTCACCAAAAAATCAGCAATAATTCTGTTAAACCCACTATTCTATTAGACCTAATTGCATAGATGAACGATCCAAATCTAGCGAAAGGAGGACCATGTCTCATTTCAACGACCAGGCACAAGAATGGGATGATGAAGGTAAGATAAAACTAATGGCGACTCTTGCCCAAAAAACCTTGCAGGTCCTCAAGCTCAGAGAACCTATCGATATGATGGACTTTGGATGTGGAACAGGGCTGTTTGGCCTTGAATTCGCCGACTTTGCGAAATCTCTCGTTGGGATTGATACCTCCGAGGGAATGCTAGACGTTTTTATCAAAAAAACAGCAGATGCAAATCATATCACCTCGATTTTAGTCGATCTTGAAAAGGAAGATTGCGACCAAACATTTGATCTAATTGTTAGTTCGATGGCTTTTCATCACTTAAATAATCCTCAAAAGCTTCTAGGCAAGCTCAAAACAATGCTCAAGCCGGGTGGCAAGATTGCCATTGTAGATCTTGACAAGGAGGATGGTAGCTTTCATCCGGATAACGATGCTATGGGAGTCAAGCACTTCGGGTTTGCCAAGGAAGAAATTCTCGATTGGGCTGATGCAACCGAGCTCTTAATAGACTACAGGATTATCAACACCCTAGAAAAAGATGATAAAAAATATCAGCAGTTTCTAGCGGTATTTTCTTAGATATCATTTTCAAGATTGTGATAGACGGTGGTGACATCATCGTCTTCTTCAAGCATTCCTATAAGCTTTTCGATTTGAGCCAATGTCTCATCATCAACACTTTTTTTAGTCGTGGGGATACGGACGAGTGATGCTTCTTCTGGAGTAACATTGATTTCCTGCAGCATTTCTTGAATTTTTCCAAAAGCTTCTTTTGGTCCGGTAACAACGTAAAAGCCTTCATCAAGCTCGACATCGAACATGCCGAGTTCCCGGCGCTGCGCGGCTTCGCCACGCTCTCCCCCGTCCCCGGCCTGCGCGAGTGGGCGCGGGCGGAGGCGGCGCGCGGCGCG
>CAZBDM010000490.1:0-4078 GCA_964490675.1 uncultured Oligoflexales bacterium | reverse complement strand
AATATCGATTTCACCACCGAGAGCTCTTTCAATAGCACGCGCCGTCATGAGTTCCATAAAGTTGAGATACTCAAGAAGTGAACCGCCGGCAGTAGGAGCGTAAGTATAGCCCGACACAACTTGTGCGTTGTTGCCGACGATCATCTTTGCTGTATGAGACCAGCCATTTCCAAAAAAAGCGCCATCGTCGCGACCGTAGGCAGCGTCTAGATCTCCCCTTTGATCATCGATCACTTTTTGTAGAGCTTTTAACTCAGCCCCTTCTAAACGGACAAACTCACCACCGCTTTCAGGGTGCTTGACCAGAATTTCCAGTTTACCGGTCGGTGATACGATGATGCGGATGGGGACCGGCTGTAAAAGCTTGAGACCGTCTTGACGAGCAACCTGATGGCCTTGCATAACCCACGCCTGACGGAGATACTGCATATATTGACCAGCTTGATTGTCAACCATATAGTAGGGAACAGCCATATCAATCATTACAGGAATCTGAACAATCTCACTAGCAATGGCATAAGCCGTAAGAGTGGCGTAAGTGATGTTAAGAGGAACCCCTTCATTTGCATCGATATTATGCTTGAGATAAAAATACCCTTGTGCAAAACGAGGACGCATGAATTCAATATGAGCGTTTCTGCGCGGATTTGAGATGAGATGTTTTCTTTTGATCTTATTACGGATACGGGCAAAATCATCTCTAGCTAAAGCGACATAGAGCTTATCACCTTGTTCCTTCAGTTTATGAGCGTTGGCTTGGAACTCAGGTTCCCAAGGTAAGAGTTCTCGTATCATGACGTAGTTTTGGTTTCGCATCCAGTCATCAGAGGCACTGGCGTCAAAAAACCTGTTGTCTTCCATTGGATGGATGACCATTTTTGTCATTTCTATAACAAACCTTCGATCAGCTTCGAATTCATCGCCAGCAGCGACCAACTCCTGTATTTCGGGACGTAATCTAAAGACCCGGTAGAGCTCTGCAAATCCTTGCTTGCCAGTCCAATAAGGGCTCTGTAGGGCAGCATGCGGATTTTGATTCATCTCAGTGCTCAAGTGACTCAACATGAGATCGTTGACCTCGATCATCCTCATTAATTCTCGGAATTGATCAGGGGCGTGTTTTCTAATGAGAAGCTGCGAAAAGGTCGCCCATCCTTCATTGAGGAGCTTGGTGAGATAGGCTGCTCCATGCCAACTGCTTCTTTCTTCCTGGAGAGTGGCCATATCGGTACGCCATTGCACGAGACCTTCTGGCATCATTGCTAATGCAGCCTGCATGATACTGGCTGTTGGTCTAAAAGGTTTGCCGTTCTCTTGGTGGAGAAGAAGCCTTTGTCTGATCTCAGCTGAAGACTCATAAGATCCATAAAGTGTGTCTTGAGCGTTCGCTAAAGCAGCTAGAGCTTCATAAAATCTTGCCACTGCTCTTGGGTCGACACCAGATTCTCCCCGCAAACGCTCCATCAATGAGTTAAGGCGATAAGAAGCGCCAAGTGGATCAGCTGTTGGTCTATTGACATATAAATGGTTGTTGGCAAAGACATGGTCA
The DNA here is from genome assembly GCA_964490675.1 of uncultured Oligoflexales bacterium. Lineage (GTDB taxonomy): Bacteria > Bdellovibrionota_B > Oligoflexia > Oligoflexales > JAWKNZ01 > CAZBDM01. The sequence continues at coordinate 2,529 of CAZBDM010000490.1, read as the reverse complement.
TGTCCCAAGACATGCTCCCAGATCGATAACTGTTTATCGTAGGCTGTGACATCTTGAAAGACCGACCGGCAAGCATCGCAACCGGAAGTGTGAACAAATTCGTAAACGGAAGTAGAACTCCCTAACGTTTTAAAAACGTGCTCTCCGTCAATACGATGCAAAGCAGGGTGTTCGTTGCCAAGTAACAAAGCTAAATCTTGCGCTGGTCCCACTTGCATAAAGTGGGCCGGAGTCGTATAGCCAAGCCTGTTTGCAACAGTCGCTAGGGTGTGAGTATCTGCGACAAATCTTTCTTGAAATGCGAGATCGTCAGTAATGAGGTGAATCCTCGGTACATCTTCTTGTGGTCTTTCAGGATAGATATAATCGAGAAGACAATCCTCAGGAGCCGCGATTGTTTGCGAAGCCCACAACAGCGTGAATGTAATGGTCGATAGTACTCTAACGATATGTAAAGTCATATTTTCACTTTCCTTGCGGTCTTACGAATTTTAAGCATTTGTCGTTGAAGTCTCTCCAACCCCATCTGCGTGTTTCCTCGTCTGGAATATCACCAAACCCTTTTGCGCTTTCCAATGTTGTTAATACGGCATCGACTGATCTTAATGAAACCAGACTTTGTCGACCAAAGACGACACGCCGCACTCTTAGCTCTTGTCCGATTGCTTGCGATCCGGCGACCTTTAGTAGGAAAGCTTCCATAAAGTTTGTGTACTTATCCCAAGGAAGTCTTGAGATTGCTCGCTCGAGAGCAAAGAAAAACAGTGTCGCTGCATCGTAATCGTTAACATTACCAAATCTTAACTCAACGACTTCGTAGAGAGCGGAATCATTAATAGCGAGCTTAAATTCAGTAAATAGTGTGATCAACTGTTTCGCCATCTCGGCGCGAGCAAGGTTGACTTCTTTCGGAGGGTCCTCAGGAAGGTCATCAATCCATCTGGCTAACGACTCAACACTAAGATCGTCTACTGGAGGTTCGTAAAAAAGAAGCGGTAATACCGGGCGAATGATCTCTAGAATGCGATCTGAGTATTGGCCGATGACATCACTACGCCGCTGATAATCACCAGCTTCGTCGTCAAGATAAACCAGTGCTCGATAACTATTGGAATCTGTTTTAGCGAAGATATCGACCTCGGGAAAGTAGTTGGGTCTCTCGCCCTCAAGTAGATCAAACCCCTCTACCATGCTTAAAAAACTAGTCGCATCGGTGAGCTCTCCTTGTAAAAACCTTCTAGGTTCGAGACCCATTGCGTATAGAGGTAACTGACGTCTGTGGCTTAGAAAATCATGGAACGCCGTCACTACTTGTGGAAAAAAGGTTTGTGAAACGTATGTGTTGGTCTCTTCTTCGAAAGTACTCAGAAAGACGAAGGCTAAAGCATCGTACAATTTTATGCGGACGTTACCTGATATGATTTCCAAAAGACGTAGCTTTGCTTCCAAAGACTGACCGTCTAGTAGAATGACTCTGATATTTTGGCTGACATAATCATCAATATTATCCTTGGGTCTTAATAAAGCGCGCGGTGGCGGAGTGACTAAGGCCACAGATGCTTGCCCGGGTCTTTGCGCGTCTGTCAGTCGGCTCAAAATAACTCTTTGAGGTCCTTTGACAAGCTCTCGCACGTCCGTATCAAAGGTTCCAGCAACCATTGCAACTGCTGGTCGTGTCGCTAACGCCAGTCGGCCATCAATACTGTAAAACTCCTCAAGTGATGCCTCTAAACTCGCTCCGAGTACACCCTCTCTTTGGTTACGGCCAAAGTGATCCATAGATGTGACAAGTCCAAAACGGTTGACCCAAGCCGAGTTGATCGGAGACTTTGAGTCGTTAAGAGTTTTAGTGATTTGGTCGGTGAGAGGCATGTAAGCATTACGCCTAAGAAACTCTTCCTCTTGGTTTAGTATGGTCCAGAAGACGATATTTCTTCCCGGTACTTCCTCGTAAGCTTTACTGTCGGGGTTCTGGATGGAAACCATTCCGTCACTTGAATCAGTGAACTGTCCCCACCAAGCAAACATCTTTGCGCGAATCTCCGGTTCAGCAAACTGCACGTCATCAAAAAGAATCCAAGCCTCGGCGCCTTTTGGCAGAGTAACTAAGCGATTAAGATGAGCGATAGCTTCATCGACGGTCATTTGTCCTGAAGAACTGCTCGCTTCCATGGTTAACTGTCGAAAGTTGATAATCCAGGCTTGCGCATTGGGGTTGGCTGTTGGGTGATGAGGGTCGTAGTATTCGATACCTCCAGCTTTAACAAATGCCTTAAAAAGTTGTGTCTTTCCGGTCCCCGTTTTACCTGCGATGAGGACGGACGCGGGGACTTTGAGGGTGCTGTTGGGAAGTGTTTGAGTCCTAATGGTGTCAACGACTTTCCTGACAACTCCCAGATCTGCGTTGTGACCGACATTTTGTAAGCGACCTGAAAATCCCGGCGATAGAATGATACGAATTGGCGCATCGGGAGGAAGAGAAGAAAGACTTAAAGGCAAATTGAACGTTGTTGTTAAAACTCTATCGAT
>CAZBDM010000489.1:0-4080 GCA_964490675.1 uncultured Oligoflexales bacterium | reverse complement strand
CTTCGATAGAGATAAAGAGTTACCTATGGAATGGTTACCATTTCTTTTGATTGCTGCTGGAATCGCGATTCTACTTTTGTGGGTTGTGTGGACTTTAACGATTGGCCCGGTGCGAGGCACTTTAGCCATTGTTGCCCGTGTCGCCTGGTTGATACCGCTTTTCTTAGCCTTTTTCCCTAAAACAACCACTAAAAAATTACCAAAGGCTCTGCAAACCAAGCCGATTCACGTTCTTATCGATGATTCGAATAGTATGGATAAAAAGTCATCGACTTTTGCCAGTTCACCTCGCGAAGAAGTCGAGAAGCTGTTAGCGACAGTCAACGATTCCTGCAGCAAGTATGGCTGTTTGCCAAAGATTGCTTATCTATCTGAGCTCGATGAAGATACAAGGAAAGGATTTACTCCTCTAAGTCGCGTGTTTGAGTCTTGGCTTTATAAGGTAGGTCCTGATCCTTGGGTTTTGATTAGTGACGGTGGTGACTTTCAACCCAAAACCCCCTGGGATGCTGCTTTAACAGGGCAAGGTCGATTTCTTAGTCAAGAAGACCAAAAAAAGAGGGGTTTAATTCTGGGCTTCGATAACCCAGAACAGTCAAATTTCTATGTTGCTAGTATCAACGCCCCGCCTTTTTCATTCGAAAGTAAGCCTTTCGCTTTTGATGCGGTCATTAAACGCTCTAAATCAGCCAAGTCGTCAGAACGAGTTCAGATACAGGCTCTTATCGAGGGTAATGCTTTGGCTTCAGTTAATGCCGAGTTTGCCGAGAATGTTAACGAGCTTATTGTACCTCTTGCGATTCCTCCTTTGCCGCGTGGGCATCACTTGATCTCGGTTAAAGTCCTTCCAACTGAGAACGAAGTCGTCCTTTGGGATAACGAGAAACATGTTAATGTCGAAGTGATGCCAAATACCGTCGGGGTGCTGCATTTATTGGGTAGTCCGAGTTGGGACGGTCGATTTTTAAGAAGGTATCTAAAGTCGGAGCCCAAATATGATTTAATCAGCTTTTTTATTTTGAGAGATCCTTGGGATAATACACGAGTCAGCGAACGAGAGTTGAGTCTCATTCCCTTTCCGGTGGAACGTCTCTTTAATGAAGAGCTACCAAACTTCCGTGTTGTCATCTTGCAGAACTTCACCCTTCTGCAGTTTCTTTTACCTGAATACCAAAAAAATCTAGTGAAATTTGTCAAAGACGGAGGCGGTCTTCTTTTCATTGGGGGTTCGAGAGCGCTACTCGGATCGGATTTAAGGAGCTCACCTCTCAAAGAAATTTTACCTTTTGATGTTAAAGAGACACAAAAGACTGGTGGTAATGAGCAGCCTGTCCCTTGGTTTTTCTCAGCTCGTGGCGGCTCGCAAAATGGCGAAGTCAATAAGTCCGGTCCCTGGTTTGATAAAGATTTGACTTTTAATATTGAGCTCGCACAGCCTGAGTTTAATCAACGTAGTCTGGCGAACTTCTATGATGATTGGGAGCTTCTGGGAGAATCCTTAAAGGCATTCAGTGGCGGTAAAGGCATGCATCACATGGAAAATGTCAGCTTTCGTAAGGATCATTACACCCCTCTTCTCAATGCTGTGGGAGCTGATTCAAAAGAAAGACCGCTAGCGATTGCTTCTTACCCCGGTAAAGGCCGCGCTGTTTGGATCTTTACTGACAGTCTCTGGAAGCTTGGCTTGATTGACAAACCAGAAATACCGCGCGAGACATATAATAAATTTGTACACTCTGCGATGACTTGGCTTTTGAGAGAAGATCTAAAAAAACCACTGATCGCAAAGAACTTTTATATTGAGGATAAAGGTAAAGAACGAGCGCGCTGGCACGTTCTCTTGAGAGGGCCAGCAACAAGATATTTCCAGCCCGGCAAAGACTGGCAAATCAATGTTTGTGGGCAACAGATAGACGCTAAGAAAATCTCTGTTGAAAAGAGTGGTGCGGAAGAATGGACTCTAGCTGGAGATTTGCCAGTTAAATTGGTCGGGGGACAGCTCTGTCAATTTAACGTTTCTGCCACTCACGTCGCATTCGGTTCTGTCTCAGCGACGATGACAGCAATCTTTCCAAAGATTTTTTCCGATAACGAAATTGCAGCTTCACCCAATAAGCTTGAAGATCTAGCTTTTGTGACGGGCGGACAATTGATTCTTCCTCCAGATGATAAAAAACTTGCAATGATTGGCTGGATTGAATCGGTCAGCGGCCAAAGCGGTATCGCTCTACCAGATCGTCATAAGACGACAAGAGATTTTTATTGGATGTTTGAGAAGTGGTATTTTTGGGTTCTACTTGCCTTTATGCCTTTAGAAATCTTAATTAGACGCTGGCATAAATTATTTGCTTCAGGCGGAACAGCATACAAGCGGGCTTGGAAGAAGAAGGCTGTTTAGTCGGCCGTGTAAAACGCCCTGACTGCGTTGTGCTTTTGTCTTGGCCTGAACATCGACTGCAGTCAATTGCGCTGCTAGTGCTCGAGCGTTTTCGACATCGACTTCCTCATTACTTGTAGATCGATTTGCGCAGGGTCTTCCAGGAACACCCTCAACCAAACCGACCAGAGATATAGTCTTTGGTCTGAGCGAGTTTCGGCTCATTAAACATCGTTTTGGTCGCACCGTATTCGATGAGGTTTCCGAGGTACATGAAAGCGGTGTTGTCAGAAATACGGTCGGCTTGCTGCATGTTGTGTGTCACGATAATAATCGAGTATTGACCGCGCAATTCTTTAATCAATTCTTCAATCTTACCTGTGGCAATCGGATCAAGGGCAGAGCAGGGCTCATCCATTAAAAGGACATCTGGGTCTGAGGCAATTGCCCTTGCAATACATAGGCGTTGCTGTTGACCACCAGAGAGACCGAGAGCGTTATCCTTAAGGCGATCTTTGACCTCGTCCCACAAGGCGGCGCCTTTTAGTGCGATCTCTACCGTTTCTTCGATGACTTTTCTGTCATTGATGCCGTCTACTTTGAGAGGGTAGGCGACATTTTCGGCGATCGACATGGGGAAGGGGTTTGGTTTTTGAAAGACCATACCCATACGTTTACGAAGAGAAATGACATCGACTTTGTTGTCAAAGATGTCATTGCCTTCCAGGCGGATATTGCCTGTCGTGTGAAGACCATCAACAAGATCGTTCATGCGATTGAAACAGCGTAGTAAGGTCGACTTTCCGCATCCTGAAGGTCCGATAAGAGCTGTCACAAGGCCTTTTTCGATATCTAAGGTGTTTGAGAATAAGGCTTGCTTTTCTCCGTACCAAAGATTGAAATCCTCAACATTGATGATTGAGCCGTCATCAGCCTTCATAGGGTGGTAACAGGTTTCTACTTTATGGGATGGGGCGTTGGTTTGTGCTTCCACAGCATAACTCCTTAAAAGTGTCCAACGTAGAAATTACGTTTTAGTCTGTTTCTTAAAAACACAGCTGATGTATTCATGGCAAAAACAATACTGATGAGAAGAAGAGTTGTTACATAAACCATTGGTTTTCCAGCTTCAGAGTTGCGTGACTGGAATCCGACATCGTAAATGTGGAAACCAAGATGCATAAAGCTTCGTTCTAAGTGAATAAAGGGAAAGTACGAGTCGATCGGAAGTTCTGGAGCGAGCTTAACAACACCGACGAGCATCAGAGGAGCAACTTCACCCGCACCCCTTGCCATCGCCAGAATAAGGCCTGTCATGATTCCAGGAAGTGCTCTTGGTAAGACTATATTTTTAATCGTTTGCCACTTTGAAGCACCACAGGCGAGAGATCCTTCTCGCATCGATTGGGGAACCGCTGCGAGAGCCTCCTCTGTGGAGACAATAACAACCGGTACAGTGAGAAGCGCCAAGGTTAAAGACGCCCACATCAAACCGCCGGTACCGAAGGTTGGACTCGGAAGTTTTTCTGCAAAGAACAACTGATCGATACTGGCACCGACTGCGTAAGCAAAAAACCCAACCCCGAAGACACCATAGACAATCGATGGGACACCGGCGAGGTTATTGACGGAGATTCTAATCAGTGACACAAGGCGGCCCTGTTTAGCGTATTCACGCAAATAGATAGCAGCTAAGATACCAA
>CAZBDM010000488.1:2115-4088 GCA_964490675.1 uncultured Oligoflexales bacterium | reverse complement strand
TCTAAAATGCCATTGGGGAATAAATTTTATATGTCCTACCCTCAGCCGGATATTCTTCTTTTTGGGGTTAAGTCTCATGCGAATATCTGCTGATCCGACGAGACCGACACTAACATTTTCGGGATAAAAAAGAATGGGGATGTCAGTTTGGCTTTCGATAAAAGGATAGGTTTGGTCGTCTAAAAATAAATGGACCTCTTTTTTACCAAGGCAACTCCATTCCCAGGGAGAACAGCCTAAATCGACAGTAACCGAGCGCAGCTCGATGGTATTGGTTTCTCCTTGAGATAGCGTTACTGGAATCTGTTGTCTGGATTTATTAATTCTCAAAATGGCTTGCCCGGGTAGTACGGGATACAGTTCATTAAGGCCTAAACTATGGTTTTCGTTTATCGTCACTTGATCAGGTGCGCCTCTTATCTGTGTCGCGATGTTGAGGTCGACGTCTTTCGATGTTTTGACTTGAACATAGGCGGGCTCAAGATCTATCAATGTTCCCGCCTGAATGGAAAATTTTTGTCTTGTTCCGTTAAGCGAGAGCTCGTAGTCACCCGGTAGCAGATAGAGCCAATGGTTAAATTTTTGCGCTTGTGTGACTGAAATTAAACCTTTTACGGGAGAAACAAAATAAGGCGAGGCGGGGTTGTTTATCTTCGATTCGCTGACTTTAAGGGCAGCCAATTTGTAGCTGAGTTTTTTCGGTGTTTTGGGAGCACTCATTTGGTTGAAGTTAATCTTTAAAGGCACCATTCCGACTAAGGCTTCACGGTTACCGGAAAGTAAATCAAGTTCGTATTTATTCGAGAAGCTTTGTCTGAAGTCGGCTTTTTCGTATCGAGAGCATTGGATGGAAAATATATCTGAAAGCTCAGGCTCTATCGGTGTGTCAAACTCTACTTTGTGAGCAGTCAATTCGATGCGAAGGCCTGATTTTATTACAATTGTTTCGTGGGAACAATCAGCCATGACAAGATAAGATCCTGGGGTGAGCTCAAGCTCTTCATTAAAAGTGCCAAATTGTTCAGAGACAAACTGGAGGGGTTTTTCATTGGCTATGCGGTAGACCTCATAGCGTGAGCTATCGTAGCCGTGAATGAGAAGGCTGCCAGGTTCGATTTTGGGTTGACAGCCTGAAGTGACAATCAATGTCAAAATGACGAAAATAAAGTACCGAAAAAAAATCGCAGATTCTTGCGGCAATGGCCCAGCCTCCAAGGAGTTCAACCTTGAGTATAGACTGAGCAGATTCTAAAAGGCAAACGAAGCCAAGCCTGACAGTTGGATTGACGTGTGGGTGCCGACACCAACAATGAGTTTAGGTCCCAGAAAAAAGCCTTCTAGTAGCTGCCAGTCGGCGCCGCCGCCGATGCTTAATTGGGCGCCAAAATCATCTGGAGGCGAATCAGAGGCGGCAAACTGTCCTTTAAGGCTAGTATTGAGCAGCCCAAGCTCGGCAGAAGAGATAACGGCAAGCTTCTTTTTTAAGGGATATCGATGGCTTGCACCAAAGTGGTAGCCCTCGATGACACCCTTGTATTCTTGTTTTTCTCCGTCTTTTTCAATTTGTGGAGCGACCTCGACAGGCGCATAGCGAAAGGTTGCCATGATTGGTTGGCTTTTGATTTTTACTTTGTCGACCTTGTAAGAAACAGTGAAATCGGAGACACCAGAAGATCGCCAGTCATTGCCTTCTTTACTGGTATTAATCCAACCAAAACTTGTAGCCAATTCGACTTTGTCTTTCAGTTTACTTTTGATCTTCGGAGCTTCAGGCGCAGTTTTTTCGGCGACAACCGGCTGATCAGTCTTTTCGGTGTCATCGGTGGTTTGGTCATTTTTCGGAGCCTCATCCATTTTTTCTTCAGGCGTGGCTGGCGTCAGTTGATTGAGGCCTTTTGCATAGATTATCGGGCTACTTGTCATACAAATAGCAGCAAGGAAACCTAATCCACAGTACTTGAGCGTTATTCTCA
>CAZBDM010000488.1:0-2105 GCA_964490675.1 uncultured Oligoflexales bacterium | reverse complement strand
CAACTAATCTTAGATAAGTATTTTAAGCTGAAGTGCGAATCTTCTCTCGGCTAGGTCTTCGTGTAGACCAACTACTGGTCCATGATCGACTACGTAAGTAACGGCTTTGAGGTTGATGTAGCGAACGTCGAACTGAAAACCACCTGAGAGATAACCTTCTTTAAGGCCGGTTTGTAGTTTGATGATGCTTCCATAACCCCACTCAAGACCAAAATTGAGTTTGTGACTATAGTGGACCGGTTGATTGATAGCGTGGGCGTCAGCTGCGAGCATGAGATACATATTATTCATCATTAGTGGTTTAACACTAATCCCAGTATTGACTGCTGGAAGCCTGGTTGCTGGTGCCTTGAGAGCTGTTCCTGAAACGTCAGCTTTTTGATAAGGGGTTCCTCCGATATCCATGACGCTAAGGCCAATGGTCGGTTCCATGGTCTTTACTGGGGTAAACAGCAGACCAAAATCAAAGCCAAGTCCGAATCCACCTTGCACGTAGTCCTCAAGCTGTTTGTCATTTGATGCTGTCTGATTAGACTCTTCCTCATTCTTGTTTTCAGAAAATGCACTGAGGTCATCAATGTTGAAGTTTTCATCAACGCCTCCTTTACCAACGATCTTAAATCCACCTCCGATGCTTAGGCGGTCATCAAGAACATTGCCAGCGAACATAAAGGGGGCAATCAGATTCACCCCGAGGTCCGCTTCGATATCGATGTCGCTATGGACCACGAGGGTGTTAGCAACCTCAAAAGCTGCTCCGAAACCAAAGCCCCTAAAAATGAGGTGAGGCGTCAGTCCGATGGAGAAATGATGGGTTTGTCCGGTTAAATCCTGAAATGTTTCTAGAGCTGCCTGTTCGTTGTCAGAGCTGGCGTTGGCGAGCTCTTGGATGTCCGAGGCGATTTCGACGATGGATTGGGAAAATGTCAAACGGGGATTAAGAAACTCTCCGTCCCACTCTTTAATTCTAGCAAGGCCGGCGGGGTTGTAAAAAAGGGCGTTGTAGTCATCAGCAACGGCGATGAAGGCATTACCCATACCGAGCGGCCTGAGACCATAATGGGTCCACTTGAGCTCCTCGGACTTGGCTGACCCACTGGCCAACATTAAGAAGACGCCGATTAGAAAGGTCAAATGCTTGAGCCTTGACATACAACCACTCCCCACATTCAATTTGCAACGATTAAAAGCCGCTTAAAGGTATTTTTTGACCAGCTAATTAATTCTAAAGTTTTGAATTCATTATCTTTTAGATAATTTAGCATAGGTTGGGACGAATTTATAGGTCTTGATTTTTAAGCAGACTAGTAGTTATATAACTGCCCTCTCAATGCTCACGGCAGTGTCTGGCCGGCATTGATTGTCCAAACCCGGTTTGAGTGCTAAGATGGCGAAGTTATTTGACTAGAGCGTATTGGTATGACTGACCTAGATTAGACACCCACCTGCAACGACCATTAGGAGAAGGTCAATGTCGAAAGCTGATGTGGCGAGCGAAAGAAAAGATCAGATCGTAAGAGCTACTGTAGAGTGCATCACAAAGTACGGTTATCACAACTTTTCTATGCAAGATGTTGCCCGTACGGCAGGGGTGAGTAAGGGAATTATCCACTACTACTTCCTAAACAAGGACGACCTCATGATGTCTGTCCTAGATAAAGTCGCCAACGATATCGAGCGTGTTCTAAGAGCCGATATGGAAGCTATCGATGACCCGCTTAGAAAATTAGAGATCTTCGTGGAGGTTTGTTTCGATGTCGTGAGAAGCACCAGAGAATATTACCAGGTGAATATGGATTTCTGGACTCAAATAAACCAGAAAGAGGAAGTCAAACAGGTAATTGCGAAACACTACCGTAATTTTAGGGAAACGGCTTCGCATGTTTTACAGGGCGGAATCGACAAAGGCGTATTTAGAAACGTCGAAGTTGCCGAGTACTCGTCTTACATGATTGCTGTTATTGACGGAATCAGCTTACAGTGGCTTTTTGATCAAAACGCTTTCGATTACGATAATATGGTAAAGAAAGCGAAAAAACTTCTCATTAGTGGACTTGTTGAGAATACTTCTTCTTCCTGACAGGATGTTTGATGGAATCTGCTGC
>CAZBDM010000487.1:1671-4092 GCA_964490675.1 uncultured Oligoflexales bacterium | reverse complement strand
CACGATTATTGGCAAAGTCTATTTGGTGACGCACTGATTTAGCATAGACATCCCAATTCTTAGACTTGTTTACTAATTTACGTAAATCTTTTAACTGGTCAAAAGCGGCAATGAGAGTCGTGATTTTTGCAAGCATGACTTCCTTACGATCATCTGTTCCCTTCTGTGTTCCTAGAAGCTTGACCGCATGCCCTGCCCAAGTCGCTGATTTTTTCGCATCAGAAGTTGCTTGAGCCATTAGTTCATAATACTTAGCTAAGTCCTCCTCTCTATCCTTAAGAAGGTCTGTGAGTTTTTTATGATCAAAGTCAGGAAGAATATCTTTCTTAAGCAATTCAGTTAGATAGTATTTAAGAATATTGTCATGTTTTGAGTTTTTAAAGTTGCTTAGTGCCTCTTTTAAAAGAGGCACAAAATCTTCGGTGATCGCAATAAGACGGCGATAGCTTTTGTCGAGGATATCAACTTTACCATCCCATTTTGCTGATTTCAGAAACTCGATCAAACCTCGTAACCAAAAACGCTCTCTTTTTGGACCAATTTCAAGTTGAAAGAGTCTTTCGAAAATATTGATAATTGACTTATAGTCTTGTTTTTTCTGATATTGATTAAGCCTTTGAGCAATAAAGTTGTTATTATCCAGATCACCTTCGTAAAGCTCCAGCATCAAATCATCAATTTTATTGTTAGGTAACTCGACGCCTGTTTTAAGAAGCTCTCTAATGGTAGGCTGCCGCTGGATTTTATCTTTCTGTTTATCTAGACGCCACATCAGACATTTGACAAGTTTTTCGGATTGAGCAGTCTTACGATAATAGTTGACCAGAAAGTCAAAGGATTCATCGTCGATATAGGACTGATTGATAGCCTCACTAAGCCAGTGCGCCGCCTTATCTAGAAGATTCATGTCTCTTGCTAAAGATCCCATGCGACAAAGGACTTCTGCTTGCTCCTTGCCATTCGGAACCTTAGGATACTCTCTTTCAAGTCTATCGAGAAAGGCTTTCCAGTTTGCTCCTTCGACCTTAAACTTTAGAAGCCTGTCCATTTCTTTTTTGTTTAAATTGACGCTTTTTAGCATCCTATCGAAGAGATCTATGCTCTTTCTTTTATCTTTCAAGTTGTCTAAATAAAGAGGCTGTAGTTCTTCAAAAATTTTCCAGAGAGAATCAATGTCTTTATCTCTTTGTAAAGCATCAAATTTGAGTTCCAGCACCTCAGCAAGTTTTGGAGCATTTTTATTGATACGGTAAATTTTTTCGAGACGAGAACCAGCATCTAGATTGGAAGCATCGTACTTTAGGGCGTTTTCAAAACGAGCTTCTGCCAAATCAGGACGGTTGAGTTGATTAAGCCATATTTTTGCAATCATCACCTCAAGCTGCGCCTTTGCTTTACCAGAAATGGCAAGGTCCGTTTGTCTAACAAGATCTCCAAGCAGTTGGATTGCATCTTCAGGGCGATTGGTAGCAGATAGCTTTTCTGCGGCTAAAAGAGCTGCTTTATAGAGGGTGCGATCTTGCTGAAGAGCTTTCATCGCCATAGATATGGTTTTCTCTTCATGATTCTCCCAGCCAGCGGATATCTCAGCAAGTCTCAAACAAATTTTGGCGGCTTCCGTCTTTCGTTTCTCGACTAAACTTAACCTTTCAAGGTATTCCCACTCTTCTTTGTCATTTTTTTGCTCTTTTAGAATAAAGATCATTTTGCGTAAAAGACGCGGTAAATCACCTCTGATATCGGCCACTCTTGTGTAACACGCAAAAGCCTTGTCTTTGTCGCTTTCAAGCCAGCAATCACCGAGTAACTCCGGAAAGACAACGTCAAAGGATCTAAGATTGTCAATCTCAAGTCCATCCTCCATAAGACTTTCACCAAGAGCCGATAGTCTTTTAAGACCGACAAGATAGTTCTTTTTTTGCAGGCTGACAAAGATCGAGTGAGACATAAATAGCTTATTTTTCGATTCCACATTAAGAGCTTTCTCGATTTCTTCGGCGTATTGATGTACTTTACCGACCAACCCTAAGAAGGCCATCCTTCGCAGTAGAAATAACGATCGAGAGTTTTCTTTCAGATACTGTTCGCAAACAGCTTGAGCGTTAGTGAACTGTTCTTTCAGAATTAATTGATCAACTTCAATATATTTTTGATCAATTTCTCTCGTTTCAAGAACCTCTAGTGGAACCCTAGTGCGCATGGGAGTAGCACTATTCCATGAAACAATATCACTGGTGAAAAGCCATCCTTGCTCAACTTGTCCAATAAAAACATCATTGTTGAGAGCATCTTCGAGTCCAGATCCTGAGAAAAGTAGTTCAATGTGTTCTTTCTTGATTTCCGGTACTTGTGCCAGCATAACACGCGAAATCAAATGGAGCGGAAATGTAAATTCGTAAATTGAACTTTGTTGTTTTGTTA
>CAZBDM010000487.1:0-1661 GCA_964490675.1 uncultured Oligoflexales bacterium | reverse complement strand
CAAATGCTTTGATGTGGTTTATACCTAATGCCGTTGCGAGAAAAAGACTAGCTTTTGAGACAAAAGTGCTTGGCAAAAACCCCATTCCAAAATGATCAGAGATTATCACACGAATGAGGTGACCGGTCACTTTGAACTGGAAACGGAATCCGCCTAAACCGACAGGAATCGCTGATCCGAAAAGATCCTCGTTATATCCGCGTGTTCTTACTCTTGAACCCGGCCTTTGAAATTCAAAGAAACACCAGATATCGCCTTGTTTACCGAAAACAACTTCCGTTGAAGTTTTGATCCCAAAGGTCTTTTGGGCGGCTAATTTGAGGTTAGTTTCTAAGTTCTCATGCAGAAGAGTAGAATCGAAGAAAAAATTGAAACTCTTCTGACGGTTTTGACGTATTTCCCATTTATTCAATCGGTAAGGACAAGGGAGCGATTCACTACTATCGAGTAGCTTTTTATTGGTTTTTTCTGATCCTTCTTGGAGGTGTTTTGCGCTTTTCCATATCCATTCGCTTGGCTCTTCAGGTTTAATTTCAAACCCTAAGCTGCGGAATAGTTCTAATTGTTTTTGTTCCATACTCGACATCAAAAACTTTCTTCAGCGACGTCACAAAAAACGCAAATGATCTGACAATCCTTGTCTAATGATTTATCGGTATAGATATTAGCGAGATAAGCTTAATTGCTCGGTTGTTTTTACCCTATTTGGGCGGACTTTTAGATTGGCTTCAATACGGTTATAATAATCTGTAAAATAAATAATTTTTCTAAATGACAAACTCAATTCGTGATTTTCATTAAATAGACCGTGTAGATCAGGTCAAATCAGGGGGTTAAAAAGTGGTACTGACACAATTTGAATATCGACTTGGTTGGCTCGAAAAGAACTCCTCACTCCCTTTACGCCATGAAATAGAAAGGACTTTTGAAAGAATTTATGCCCAACACAAGACTAAATTGACACTTTCACAAAGTCAAAAAGCCGCTCTTGCCCTCGATTTAATTTATCCGATTTTCCGTCACAAAAGGTGGCTTGCGACGCCTATTTTTGCTGAAGTCCTAACCTTTGAAATCGCCAAAGATCATAAAATCCCGCGCCGCATTGCACAAATTTTCCTAGACGAGATGATTGAACGGGTCCTTCTTTTTGAACCGAAGAAGCCAACAGTTTTTAGCGTTCGTGAATTTCTTTTTTATATTTTCGTCTCTGCTGCAACGACTAGCAACGACGACGAACTCATTACTGATCTTGGACTTGGCACTGAATTACTTAACAAAATGCACAAAGCCGCACGTCATTTAGAGGAGTCGATTGAAACACCGAATGAGCTAGACTATGCCGAGTTTAGCCCAGAAATAGAACAAATTTTTTCGGAACTCATCGTCGACCTTTCTGCCGAACTCACTAAGACGCCTTGGAAGCTCGATATTTACCGCCTTGGATTTCACATCAAGGAACTCTCCCCACGCTTTGACCTTTACACACAGGAAAACGGATTTGATTGGCTTTTTTACATGCTCATCAAAGCTGGAAAGAAAACCAGCACTTTAAAAGAAGATTGGCAAAAATGGCTGAATGAAGCTTTGCCGATTTTTAAACCTGACGAATATCCTGGACTGACGACAATTTTACTGCGAAAACTGCAGCAAAAAGACCTTAT
>CAZBDM010000486.1:0-4115 GCA_964490675.1 uncultured Oligoflexales bacterium | reverse complement strand
AAAAAGAGTGAGATCAAAACTTTTTCTATTATTCATCATCTGTCCGTTCACGTAGATTATAGAAAACGAAAATCTGGATTGCCTTTGGCGCCAGTGTTACTTGGAGCATCACTTAAATATCTCGTGAATTTTGGGCACCATCACGTTTTTCTTCTTAGTCGTAACAACCGTAAGGTTAATCAAATGATGTACGATTTTGGTTCCGAGGCTGTTTTAAAGAACATTACATTTTTTGAACAGGATTCTGATTTGATAGAGTTTTCGAGCGATGCCATGACCAAACTCAATGATCACGAAAATATCGGACTCATCGATCACTTTCTGAGCGTTTCTTAGTTATCGTGTGATTGCCGCCTTCTTCAGAGGGGGGAGCGGCTTGATAGGTGGGTGATCAACCCAAAGATTGCATAATGATACCCAGCAATAGATAAAAATAATAGATGGTTATGTTGTGTTGTTGGGTATTTCTGCATATCTTTGCGATTGCCGCAACACAAATCGCGAAGTGTTGTTTGACTGCCTGGTCAGTTTCTTGTATCTAACGATTACTCTGTAAAAAATAAAGTTTTGTAGTGAATCAAATGGATTGCCAGTCGAAACTCAAGAAAAGGGGGCGGGACCGATTCTTCGTTTGATGACAAACTCCTGGTCTTCTTGAGGCTTGTTTTGTTTTATTCCTCACTTCTCATCCAGCATTGAAGTATACTGCTTAGCTATGAAGCTAACAATCGTTTTAGGGAATCAGCTGTTCCCGACCAAATTTTATAAAGACTCCTCATCGCTATTTATGAGTGAAGATGTTGGTCTTTGTACCTACTTTAAGTATCACAAACACAAATTGATCTTCTTTTTGGCCAGTATGCGTAACTATAGAGACGAACTCACCCGTCTTAAAAAAGATGTCGTCTACCGTGAGCTTAACCAGAAGTCGGATTTTTTTAAGAATTTGAGTCAAACGGTCATTAAGAAACAGATCAAAGAAATTCAACTCTTTGAAGTGGAAGATAAGTTTTTTGAGAAGAAGATTGAAGATTTTTGCCAACAGAATAATTTAGAACTTAACATGCGGCGTTCGCCGATGTTTATTGTTTCGCGGCAGCAATTCCACCACTACAATACAAACAGTAAAAAGCCTTTCATGAAAAAGTTCTACGAAGAGCTGCGTAGATCGACAGGCATCCTGATGACTAAGCAAGGTAAGCCTGAAGGTGGGAAGTACAGCTTTGATGCTGAGAATAGGAAAAAGATCCCAAAGAAATTTGATGTTATTAAAAACCCTGTCCATCAGAATTTTGATCAAAACACTTCTGATGTTATCGCAATTGTTGATCGTCTCTTTAAGGATCATCCGGGTCAATCGCAAGACTTCTGGATGCATGTAACTCGTAAAGGAGCTCTTAAAGAATTAAACTATTTCCTCAAGGAAAAATTTGAGCTTTTTGGGCCCTATGAAGATGCCATCGATCAAAGAGATCCCTTTCTTTATCACTCAGTCTTGAGTCCCTATTTAAATATTGGCTTTATCACTCCTGAAGAACTCGTTAATAAATCCTTGCAGACAGATGTTAGCCTGAACTCTAAAGAAGGCTTTGTCCGGCAAGTGATTGGATGGCGTGAGTTTATCAGAGGGATTTACCGAGAGTATTCTGAGAGACAGGATAAGACTAACTTCTTCGCGCATAAAAATGCCTTAACCGACGATTGGTACCAGGCGACTACCGGAATTCCTCCGCTAGATGATGCAATCAAAAAAGTCGATCAATATGGCTATTGTCATCATATCGAGCGACTTATGATCATCTCTAATCTCATGCTTCTTAGTGAAATCCACCCTAATGAGGTGCACCGTTGGTTTATGGAAATGTTTGTTGATTCTAGCGATTGGGTGATGGGACCAAATGTCTATGGTATGGCACAGTTTAGTGATGGAGGAATTTTTGCCACAAAACCTTACATTAGTGGTTCAAACTACATTAAAAAGATGAGCCACTACACAAACGGCGACTGGTGTCATGTTATGGACGGTTTGTACTGGCGTTTTATCAACAAGCATCGCGACTTTTTTGCCAGTCATTACCGAATGAGTATGATGGTAAAAATGCTCGATAAGATGCAAGCCGACAAGAAAAATCGTCTTTTTAAAGCAGCCGAGACGTTTATTAGGAGTAAGACTTGTAAGGGCAATTTTTAGTGTGCTTTTTTGAGCCTCTTTGAGCCTCTTTGAGCCTCTTTCAATTCCAGCTGGACCAGTGCTCGGGAAATTTTGTCTTATAATCAGGGATAATGAGGATATCGCTTTGCTTGTCTGAGTATAGACGAGGTGTTTCATCCTTTTGAAATATAAATTTCAATTGTCCTTGGCCGGTTGATTGGTGGAAGTAGCTTTGAGAGCTATCATCTCTAATATCTGAGAAATTAAAGGTCAATGATCCCGTCGTCCATTCGCTGTTGCTACAACTATTTTCTCTCATTGATGTTACATAGTCAGCATTGACACCGGTCGATTGAGGCTTTGCCCAATAAAGCATGATAAATTTGCAGCTGCTGTTCTGATAAAGTTTAATCAGTGCATCTAGATGAAAGTGATACTCGACGTATTGACTTGTAACACCAAGTTCTGCCCGCCATACGCCGATGAAGTCTTTTTTTGTCGCGCTGGTTTGTCGCTGATAGTCGTTTCGCTTGTCGGCTTGACTTTGGTCGAAGGGGGGATCTTGACGATCTCTATCTTCGCTCTCCTGACGAGCATCATTGCTATCATCACTTCCTGGTGAAGGGGTGGTAGGTTCTGGTCTGCTGCTAAAGCCTTGAGTTCTGCAACTTAAAGCACCGCTAGAAAGACATAAGACCATAAGCAACAGAGAACGTTTCAAATGTTAATCTCCCCATTGATCCCAATAACATTCAAGGTCGTATATTTATCGGGGAATGGCCGGGAAACTTGAGTGTCAGAACTCAGTTCTAAAACAAATCGCGAAGAGGCAAAGTGCTGAATTCACTGATTAAACTCCGTAGGGTCAAGACGATGAATGATCTGATCACTTTTTACAAAACTATTAGTGCCTTTGTTCTTTGTCAAAGCACAGCCTTCGATGAAAATTTGAGACCGCTTACAGCGGTGCCATACTGTCAACTGCTTCTTTCGCTTTGTCAATTGCGCGATTCTTCTCGAAGAATATCTATCGTCCGGTCAAAAGCAACATAAGCACTCGCTCAGTTCTAAAGAGACTGGCGTAGATTTTCCACAAGTGTCTCCATTACGGATTTCAGCCCATAGGAACGGTACTCTTTCACAACACTTTGCGAAAACCTTCCCCGGTCACGATCTAACAATTCTTGAGCAATGGATTGAGCGGAAGCCCCCGCATCGAAGGAGGGCGACTCAAGCCCAAGGATCAGCGTTAAAACAGGGGTGACCCGATGCTTAGGGCCTATAGTGTACTTAGTTGAATGAATGGCACTACTGAGCTCTTCCTTCGAGAAGTTTTCTCTTAGGAAGAGAATTGTTTTTTTAGTCACACTTTTAAGACGTAGGGTTTCTAAGTCACTAATCAAACGCATTCGTTGGCCTTTATCGGCCAAGTTAGTCGGCTTGGCCCGCTGGGGTAACCGCTCTCGAGAGGGTCCAGGTTGTCTATCTGACCGTGTTGGGTCTACTGAAGTTAAAACTTCTGAGGCACATCTCTCTCTGTCGCTGGCTTGAGCCACCGTCGTGTGGGCAAAAAAAGCACTGCAAATAAGGAGGCTTACAGAAATTCGTGGCCAATGTTTCAAAGGCACTCCTTCACTTGAAAAACGTTCGGTCGTTAAGCAATATTACAACATTCATACCTCACATACACAAGCCGAATGCCCCATTAACCAGGTTTAAGAAATAAGAATCTTTTCGTTTGAAGTGGTGTGTTAGAAGAAAGGCTCAATGTCAAGGCAGACGAAAGTGATACTCGACGTGTTGACTTGTGTCACTAGTTTATGCACGCGATACGGCAGTGAGATTTTTTTCGGTTGGGGTGCTTTGAGCTGTTTTTATTTTCTTTTCGTTTCTTCTAACCCGGATCCGAATGTCTAGACGGTTGATGTGTTGCTTCGTCGTCGTGAAATCCTCATTTACCAGT
>CAZBDM010000485.1:0-4118 GCA_964490675.1 uncultured Oligoflexales bacterium | reverse complement strand
CTAGGATGCAGATCGATTAGCAAATGACAAGACGTAGAGTTCTGATGATGTACTATCAAATTCATCAGCTACAGACAACATATACAACACCAGCAAGAGTTTTAGATTGAAATAATTCCTGGAATTGTATTTAAAAACATCATGTTATGCAACTTATGGGTAAAAGTCAGTGCTTCAGCTGGAGGAGGACGTCAACTAACGTGCGTCATGCAAAGACCTTTGTCTTGCAAGTGTTACTGTCCTTCAGCTGAAGCAAGTGGCATTTCTTCGACATCCTTTTAAACCGGGATCCGAAATTTTTTGAAAATAGTCCTCAATATCGACGGATTCGAAGTTCGGACGGGTGAAAGGCGCAAGGAGGAGTGAAACCGCAGTGCACGCAGTGGTACATGAGGATTTCACGACGACCAAGCAACATATCAACCGTCTAGAAATTCGGATCCGGGTTTTAAAAAGAAATTAACAATTCTGTAAGATTCAATTGGAATCAGTAACATTCTATAACAGTCTGTAACTATTGGAGTATATTTGTTGTGTTCAGCTTTGCCTCAATCGCATCTTGTGTTCGACCGTTAAGAATCGTAGGGCTTTTGAAATCGAGCACTGTATAGGGGTAAACATGAGCGACACAGAAATCATCTATAAAAAGACCAATCCACAGGCCTTTCCCATTTTAGTCGTAGAAGACGATGAAGATATTTTAGAACTGATGATAGAAGTCTTCAGCAAACGTGGATATATTGTGGTGACTGCAAAAGATGGGTTTGATGCGGAAAGTATCTTAAAAAGCAAGCAATTCGCCGCTATTATCCTCGACATTGCCCTTCCAGGTAAAGATGGAATGGACCTCGCTAAAATCATTCGCGAACACGAAATCAATAAAGAAACGCCCATCGTAGTTGAATCTGGGTGTTTAGATACGGAACTCATCTCGCAACTTAAAGCTTTTGATGTGTCTTATGTGGCGATGAAGCCATTTGATGCAACAAAACTGGTGAGTGTTGTTGCAAAGTCGATTGATAAGTCTCCTCGTGCAAATGGAGTCATGCAAGCTATAGAAGCGGCCAATTAATGCGATTATTTCCGTGTATTAACTTCCTTGTAACTAATTGATTTTAAAAAATAAAATAAAAATATAAAAGTTAGTTTTATTTTTTTGTGTGTACCTCCGAACGGTATAGTACGGGACATTGAAACTGGCGCACACTAGGCTAGGCTCTTAGATCTTATAAGATCTGAATAGGGTGAATGAGCGTGGAGACGGTATGCACTGCTCTATCAGAAGATTTAAAGAGTGATGGGCCAATTATGATTGAGCATTGGCAAACTCAAAGACCTAGATGCAGATCTTGCAGGGAACCTCGGCAAAATCAGTCTTTCAGGGGCTGGTGACTATCCATGTAAATCTTCGAGTAAAAAAGCTAAAAAAGGCAACGCTACGGCGATTGAATGCAAAAAATAAGACTTAGTCGGCTAATGGAATACATTTCATATAAGGTACGTTACGCTCTCTCGAGCGTAACGTTTTTTTGAGTTTAGCTATTTGTATTGATATTGTTAAGGTCTTCGCAGGCTTTTTTACAACGCTCAACAAACACCTCTTCGCCTTGACGAAGCCATTTGCGAGGATCGTAAAACTTTTTATTAGGCTGGTCATCACCATCAGGGTTACCAATCTGAGTCTTAAGATAATCAAGCTTATCGGTGATGTAGTCACGCACACCAGACAAGAAGGCCCATTGCATATCGGTATCAAGGTTCATCTTGATGACTCCGTATGAAATAGCTTCTTTAATTTCCTCGGGAGTTGAGCCTGAGCCACCGTGGAAGACAAAACTTACAGGATTGCCGGTCGAGCCAAGTTTTTTGTTAATGTAGTCTTGGGAGTTCTTGAGGATCTTGGGAGTCAGCTTGACGTTACCTGGTTTGTAGACCCCGTGTACATTGCCGAATGAGGCGGCAATCGTAAAGTTTGAGCCGACCTTTTTAAGCTCCTCGTAAGCATAACAGACTTCTTCAGGCTGGGTGTAAAGCTTTGAGCTATCGACATCGGTATTGTCGACCCCATCTTCTTCACCACCAGTGATGCCAAGTTCGATTTCGATACCGGTGCCGATCTTATCCATTCTTTTAAAGTACTCGACACAAGTAGCGATGTTTTGAGCGAGAGGCTCTTCAGAGAGATCGAGCATATGGGAGCTAAAAAGTGGTTTGCCATGGGCTTTGAAGTGTTCTTCGCCGGCTGTGACAAGGCCATCGATCCAAGGTAAGAGCTTGCGTGCGGCATGGTCAGTGTGGAGGACAACAGTGACTCCGTATGCTTCTGCCATTGTATGAACGTGTTTTGCAGCTGATATCGCACCAAGGACTGCTGCTTCTTGCCCTTCCGTCTTTAAGCCTTTACCGGCGTAAAACGAAGCGCCGCCGTTTGAAAGCTGGATGATAACCGGCGCGTTTAAAACCTTTGCTGTTTCAAGAACTCCGTTGATAGAGTTGGTTCCAACAACATTGATGGCGGGGAGTGCAAAGTTCTTCTCGTCAGCATAGGCGTATAGCTCTTCAAGTTCTTTTCCAAACAAAACACCGCTTCTAAATTTGCTCATCGCATATCCTTATTTTGATCACTTTGACAGGCCTGGCGAGGCCGATGGTTTTTGGCGTCCTACACCGGGGGGTTAGGAGCATTTTCAGGGTTTAATCTATGCTTAATGAAAGATCGTTTCAAGAGCCGCTTAAGAAATTGTTGGTTTTATTTGCTTTGATTGAATTTCAATGTAAATACAATCAGTTACACGGTCGTTAGAAAACTTGCTGCTAGATGGGGCTTTTCAGTGCGTCGATGATTTTGACCCTACATTCAAGGCTTTTCAAAAAGTCGGCGATTCTGCTGGCGATCGACTGATATCTTTCCGGCAGGAATCTAACATAGTCATTCCAGTCGGCTCCAGATTCTGTCACGAAGCGATAAAATGACTCTATTTTGCGGCGAGCTAATATAGCTGGTGGCTTATCTATGAATGCAATATCGGTTTCGAGACTCTCAAGGTAAGCGAGGCGTTTGTCGTAGAGCTGCGTGAGCTTAAGATACTCATCGGCATTTTTCTGGGCTCTGTGTGCCCGAACTTCGACTCTTTTCGTACCCTCCGGGATGTGAGGGTCGATGATGGTCCCAAGATCTATAAAGCCTTTGTTCTTTCCTATGACTCTCATAAACTCTCGGGAGAGTTCGGTAGAAGTTGTGATTTCCCCCCTATCGAAACGCTCAATAATGCTCGCTAGCATTTTTCTTTTTCTGCTTGAGTTCATTGGTGACCTAGCATTGAAGGGATCGTTTAAGAACACACCAGTAGCCAGCTCAGAATGATTAAACTGATCAACCATAAAATTCCTTAGGAGGCGCGGATTGTCTTTAAAGGCTTTATCGAAGCTGATGTTGATGTGACCCCCTGAGACCAGATCAAACGTTGGTGGCTTTAGTCCTAGCCCTTTAGCTGCCTCAAAGAGGTCACGTTGCAGGATTGTCTTAACACGTTCTATTTCTTCGGAATCAAGGGGACTCATCTGGATTTCAACTGCCGTGAAATCAGAGTTGACCTGAAAGTACCATCCTCCTGGATAAGTGAATCTATAGGCTATGCTTGGATTCCTACGGCGTCTCTGTGGGTGTTTCACTTCTGAGAAGCTACATCCTTGACAGTTTTTTCTGATATGTTCTGCAAGAGATCCAGCTTTGAGTGAAGAAAAGAGGGAGCCACAAGCGATACCAATGCGTAAGGCCGCTATACCAGTAAAGCCCCACTGTATGATGTCTTTTCCTGAATCATACAGATAATCTGTCCATACTTCGTAGTCTTTGCCTTCGCTTGATCCGCTCCCCATTTGGTTGGTTATATAACCTATTAAAGCGGCAAAAGTACCTGCACACACGGATTCTGACAGAGCGTTTCCTTGTGAGCGGAATTCAAATTCAGGTCCATATTCGACTCGCGTTTGAGCGGAAAGATTTGAGCAGGTCAGTAGCATCATCAATGCGTGCAGGAAGATTAGTTTTGATGGTCTTGTTTTTATGCTTGCTACCTTTGAAACGGAATCGTTGATGGTTCTTTTCTGGGCCTACG
>CAZBDM010000484.1:0-4120 GCA_964490675.1 uncultured Oligoflexales bacterium | reverse complement strand
TGGGCCAGTCATCGAAGCTGTTTATGGGGTAGGCGAAGTTAAACCAGAACGCCACTTTGAGATTAAAACAGCGATCCCTACAACCGTTAAATCGATTCATACCAAGGAAGGTGAATTTGTTAAAAAAGGACAGCTACTCATGACATTTTCTGAGGGTGCTAGTTTCAGAGCCCCCTTTTCAGGTATCGTAACTTGGATTCCTTATAGTGAATCAGAGGCAGTTGCTCCTCAATCTACTGCTCTTCGGATGGAAGACCCTCGTAATCGCTACTTAGAAGTGGCGCTTGATCAACAAAGTGCCTTGAGGGTTAAGAAAGACCAAAGTGCTCGTATCAGCTTTGAAAGCATTCGTGGGGAGCGTTTTCAAGGGATTGTCCGAGCTGTCGTGGCCCGAAACAGTGAGTTTTTTGCGCTGATAGACTGTAATACTTTGCCCGAGCAGGTTCTCGTCGGTATGACTTCTGATGTTGCCATTGAAATTTCGCGTCGAGAAAACGTTCTGCTTGTTCCGGTAAATGCAATCGTTAATGGAAAGGTATTGCGTGAGAGGGGGGAGAAACGCTCAAAAGTTGCTATCAAAATTGGAACTGTTGATGGTCTTTGGGCTGAAGTCGTTGAAGGTGATATAAAGAAAGAAGATATGATCTTGATAAAGAGAAAATAAGATGCTTTTCCTCGCCATAAGACAATTGTTAAGCCGCAAAAAACAAACGCTTCTCATTCTTTTTGGAATCAGCTTGGGAAGTATGGCTTATGTTGCCATATCAGGGCTGTTGCTGGGTTTTCGCGGTGTCATGCTGGACCAGCTGATTAATAATGATGCTCATGTCAAAATATCTGCCCGCGAGCAGCCTGTCGATCAAAAGCTCGTCGAGAGGGCGTTGTTTGATGAGAAAGAAGGCTATGTTCACTGGCTTAAACCTCCTTTTGGCTTTCGCACAGAGGCCAATATTTATAATCCACAAGGTTGGTTCACTGTGCTTGAAGATGATCCAAGAGTTTTTAGTTATGTGCCGCAACTCACTGCCCAGGTTATCGTTGAAGCATCGGGTACAACTTCGAATGTCAATCTACTAGGGGTGGTACCTGATCGGCATACGCAAGTGACGAACATTCAAGAATATATGACTGAAGGACAGTTTTCAGACTTGAGTTCTGGAGGCGGTCGCATGATTGTCGGTGACGAATTTCTCAAGCGTTTAGGCCTCAGGATGGGTGATACGATGATGGTTTCTGCTGGGATTGGAAATTATCGCCCTTTTCGTATTGTTGGTTCATTTCATACGGGCATCTATCACATTGATCTTTATCGTGCCTATGGCAGTTTACTTGATGTCCAACGTTTAACGAAAAATACAGGCCATATAAGTCATATCGCTATCCGTTTAGTGAACGCTGATCAAGCCGCCGAAATTGCGACAAATTGGAATCTTCTTTCGAGAGACTTGGTTCAAAGCTGGGATCAGATCAATGCAAATTTCCTTGAGGTTTTTGCCATTCAAGATTTTGTAAGGCTTGCGACCGCTGTCACTATTTTGATTGTCGCTGGATTTGGTATTTATAATATTTTGACGATTATGATCGCTCAGAAACGCCGAGAAATCGCAATTTTGCGGTCGATAGGTTATGACTCTCATGAAATCATTCTACTGTTCTTAGCACAAGGTCTGATTCTTGGCTTTAGCGGCGCATTGCTGGGCATTGTTTTAGGATATTTTATCTGCAAGTTGCTTGAACTGCTTCCTGGGACAGGTATGTTTGAAAGCATGGTGATTTCGTTTGCTCCGTCCATTTATGTCGTCGGATTTAGTATGGCTGTTTTTGCTTCGATTATTGCCAGTATTCTACCCGCAAGGGCTGCCGGGCGCCTTACACCCATCGGCATTATCAGGTCGGAGGGGTCTTAATGATAGAATTGCATAACGTAGAAAAAACCATCGGTTCTGCCAAAATTCTTAAGGATATTAGTCTCTCAATTGCAGCGGGAGAGTTTGTTTCAATTTCTGGACGTTCAGGGTCAGGTAAAAGCACCTTGCTCTATCTCCTAAGTACTTTAGATCAACCTAGCGGTGGTAAGATAAAAATCGCTGGTCATGATCCTTCTTGCTGGGATGAGACAGAGCTACATCATTTCCGCAATCAAGAGATTGGCTTTGTTTTTCAGTTTCACTATCTTTTACCTGAACTCACAGCATTAGAGAATATTCTCATGCCAGCTCGAAAGAATCGTCAGCATCTAGAACTTACCGCGAGGGCAAAACAGCTCCTAGAGCAATTTGGTCTGGACGGTAAGGAACATAGTTTTCCAGGGCAATTATCCGGAGGTGAACAGCAAAGAGTCTCTATTGCCAGAGCTTTAATCATGCAGCCACGCTTTATATTTGCTGATGAACCCACCGGAAACCTCGATTCTGCCAATGGTGATATCGTTATGGATATTCTAGAAACTGCAAATCGACAACAAGGATCAACGCTTATTCTCGTGACCCACGAAGCCGATTATGCAAAACGCGCCAAACGAGAGGTATTTTTGCATGATGGTTGTGTCGAATTCGATCGCAAGACTTGAGTCTCCAAAGTATTGAGGTTTGAAAGAGTCTCTAAATCAATAGTTATTCAGATGAGTTATAAATTTCATCCCACACGTAATTTTCATGAATGTTTAACGCCAACCATTTAAACGAACAGCGGCATTTGCGTCTGTGATACTCGCTATAAAAAAACGTCCAACCCACCATCAGAACATGGAGTTTCAGGTTTAATCAAAAGAACACCAATTATTTCCGATAAAACGATAACCAGATGAAATTATGAGGAATTAGGTTTTTGGGGGCTCAAAAGTGACGACACTACATCTTGCGCTAGCGCTTAGCTGCTTTTTTGTAATCATCTCATGTCAAGCTGACGATTACGATCGAAGAAAAAACGAAAAATATGTCAATCAACAACCATCGGACGATGAGATGGCTCTAGAGGGCCTAGAGCCGCCAGAAGAGTATTCAATATATACAGATTCAGATTCTTATCAATATCAGGCAGAAGACAAAAGTTTTTGGCAGCAAAGACGCGGTTGGGCTCGTCATACTTCGGGTGGGCTTTGGGGAAACATCTACAGCGTTACAAATAATAAAGATTACGATAAAAACGAAGATCCCATTATGGGGAGCCTTCGCTATGGTATCGAATCGGCTCAAGGACGCACTTGGATTAATTTTGACTTTGAGAAGCTCGAGTCCTTTAAGATTAAACTAAAGCGTGCGCTGCTCATAGATAGCGATAATATTACGCTGGACGGTAGGGGAGGGCTCGTCATGCTACACCGTACTTATCATTGGAAACATTATAACTATACGAGAGTTGAGAATAAGCCTGGCACCTATGAGTGTGAAATCAAACAAGGTGCAGAGAACAAAGGAGGAGTCATTAAGATTAAAGGTGCTGAAAATGTTATCGTGACCGATCTCAGATTCAAACAGTCTTTTGAAGGAACGCGCAATAAACCTAATGATCTAAAAGTCTTCGATAAACAATGCATGGGAGACGCCATATCGATTTATTCAACTAATAAACAGAAAGAAAGATTTGATCGTATTTGGATCAATCACTCTTTCTTCGAAAACTGTGGTGATGAATGCATTGGCATTACAAGACCTGCTCGCTCTGGCGATGATGCTCTCGTTTCCATTTCCCACAATTATTTTGGACGTTCTTTCAAGGGCATTCTTATAGGTTTGGATAAAGACCCAGCTCGCTATCAGATGCGGGTAAGTATTTATGGCAACTGGTTTGAAGAGCTTGCACAACGCATCCCTAGAGTGTCTTACGCGTATGTTCATTTTTTTAATAATTATGTAAACAATTGGACAAGTTCAGTTATCGGAGTTTCAGAAGGAGCGCGAGTCATTGCTGAACAAAATGTATATCGCTTGAAGCCACGCTCAGACAGTCTGTTAAAACGTATTCATTATGTGTTCGGATCAAGGAATCTAGGCAAGGTATGGAGTCGAAACGAGGTGGGGCATGGATTTAATGTTTCGGCAACAAAGAGCTTTCCAAACTATAACAAGCCATTCTATTATCGCTACGAAAAGAGAGATAACTTTAAGCGCTTAGGCTCTAA
>CAZBDM010000483.1:0-4131 GCA_964490675.1 uncultured Oligoflexales bacterium | reverse complement strand
TTATCTCAAAGGTTTGATTGGATTGCAGGTGTTTTTTTATGAGAAATCCGGGTTATGGGTAAAAGTCAGAGCTGAAGCAAGAGGTTTTTCGCCAGCATCCTGATAAATAGAACAACACTGTTAGGGTATCAAAAGACCAGTGAAATCAGTTCCCTCTGTTTTTACCATAAGTCTTTGAAACAGGTTATTTGGAGCAGTAACCTGCTGCCACGCGGTATCTAGCATTAGGCGCACTGTCAATGTGACAAGTGAGCCACAGTACCACTTTCGTTCTCAAATACTCAATGCCATCATCGATTTCATCGTATCCTTTAACAGAAAAGTAAAGGCCCCCATCGTTGCACTCTTCTTTCCAATCAAATTCTACTTCATAGTCATCATCAGTATTGAATTCACCAACAGGAACGATTCCGTCGTCAAGTTCGATCGCTTGCAGTACATCGATCGTACTTTCTTTTTCTAAGTTGACAACCGATACGACCTCGCCGGCGGCATTGCCGTACTCATTCATCGCTTTTAGTTCAATGTCACTACAAGACTGATAATCAGCTAAGAGTTGTGTGGAAAAAACAAATGCAAAAAAAGTCGCTAGAATTCTCATATCTTCTCCCCTTTAAATGTAAAAATTCCTTTAAAATGGCCTTAATAATGGTGCGGGGAAGATGTCATTTTAATGGAATGCGATCCAGGAGAAGACAACTGAATGGTCGGTTGGCGGGACCGAACCGACCGCTAAAAAGCTTAATAGGACATTACGGGTGGGGATTATAAAGATAAGCGGGCGTCCTTGTCCAAGGCTTCGTCACTGAAGGGTTCCTATCTTTATTAACGATCCAAAATTTGAGACCAGATTCCTTAAGGATAGAAGTGAGAATAGGGGATAGATTGATATAAAGGTTTTGGTTACAGCCATCAGCATCTTGCACATAATCTACACGCTCGGGAATCAGACGTGAAATGATAATCCCTCGGTTCCATGTCGGAAGACGAACGTCGATGTGAGCGCCGGGCTTTACGTTTCTTGCCATAAGAACAATAGTACCACCGTCTGTACTGGCCACCTCGGCTTGTCGTCGATTAAAGAAAGGAGCACTGCTTTTGGTAACACACTCCGGTTTTACCGAAAAGCTTAAGGCTAGCTCACCTTCTACCTCCTCGGATGTCTCGGTGACTTCAGGTTCTACTTGCGCGTCTTCTGAAGCTCTCTTATTTTCAAATTCACTAAATTGGCTTTCCCCGCATGCGACGAGCGTAAACATTCCAGTTAAAAGAAGAGTAATTGTATTTAGATGTTTCACTTTCTGATTCCTCCATTTGTATGTTTGCCCTCTCTATTGAAAGATCAGTGCCAGACGGCGCCGTCTCCGGACAAAAAAATAACAGTCTGATTTAACTGCTAGAATTTCACTGTTTGCAAAGATATTGTCGCACGCGTCATTGAATAAGGGATTTGCAGCGTGAAATGGGATTGCCGGGCTACATAGATAAGGGTCTAGATTCACTTGAGTTTCATCATGTACAAAAGTTGACGGTTGTCATTTAGGGAAGGAGATGACCCCAAAATGCCACAAGTCATTAAATTTATTTAATAATATCGCCCTCGTGATCTCAAAGTTGGTTGCGCAGAGCCAGTTCTTTAGGATGTGGTGACAGATAAGTCTGATCTTTTAGATACTCGATTTCGAGAAGTTCTACATCATGTTTGACCAGCGTTATAGGAACAATAAGTGGTACGTAACCATTTCCGCGATCTTCGAGAGATTGATGGACTTTTTCCTTCACAGCAGTCGCAAGTTGTTCTTTGAGATAACCCATCATGTGCTGAAGAACATGATAATGCTTCTTGCTGGTGGCAATTTTTTTAAGGGCTGACATAAACTGAGCCTCATACTCGCAAATCACCTCTCTTTAATTGTCTTTATTGGCTTGTGCAACGAGTAGGCCAAGTTTTCTATAAGTTGCTTGACAATGCGACATCAGAACCAACTTTTGACGTCCTCCTCCAGCTGAAGCAAGAGGTTTTCGCCAACATTCTGATAAAAAGTATGAAACTGTATTAGTTTTCTTACGGTAGGGCGCCTATGAAGCGAAGATTGCAAAGCATGTTATGCCGAGATTCCAACTTTTATCTCCCTTTCAACCATGCGAATCTTACCTTTTTCAAACAATAAATCACATTTCAACAAATAATCGCAAAATCAGATACCAAAAACCACAGCATTAACCTGTCAAAATAAAATGTGAATCAGGGCAAAGCTCAATTTCGAACAGTAACTTTCGATGGGATTATCTAGCGCGGCAAGACCCACAACGCGCTTGAACCTAGGAAACGTAGAGGAGATCATTAAAATGGAAAAAAGAATCAGTGTGCTGGTGGTGGATCACCGCGAGCCGATTAGAACCGCTTTGTCTAAATTACTTTCACAGGAAGAAGACGTAAAATCAGTCATAACGGCTGAAACACCTTTTGCTGCTCAGCAGCTTCTTAAATCTTTTCGTCCAGACGTTGTCATCATGGAACTCGATCCACCTAAACTTTATGGCGCAGGCTCAACCTTCTTCATAAAGAAGTTCAAACGAACCATCTCTACCGCTACGATCATGATGGCTTCCAATCAGAAAGAATGTGAAAGCGAACTTGCTCATCAAGCGATCAGAAAAGGTGCCTCTTTCGTCATTCCAGAAATCAAGATGAATCGCGTCGAAATAGAGACTTCTTACAAGCGAGTCATCGCCTCAATCCGTCAAACGATGGGACTCAGAAATGGATCTATCAACCCAACGACCGTTCACAAACGAGCCGGATTCTCAAGATGGCTACAATCTTCTAAAGATAGATTTTCTTTAGGTGCATAGGTCTACACCAACCTTCATTAGTGGATATATGTAACTAGAGGAATTATCCGTTAGGTGCTTGCGTTGCGCGGTGGTCTATTGAATTTCGACCAATAGATCACCGCCTTCAACCATGTCCCCTGCCTTAACATAAATACCGGAAACTTTGCCGTCCCTTTTTGCCGTAACAGCATACTCCATCTTCATAGATTCCGTGACAAGAACAACTTGCCCCTTTTCAATCTCATCACCAGCTTGAACATTAACCGCTAGGACTTTACCTGGCATGTTGGCACCGATTTGAGAATCAGACATCGGATCAACTTTTGGACGACTGCTCTGCGCCGACGCGATCGATTCATCGACGACCTCTATTTCGCGGGGAAAACCATTAAGATTAAAAAAGACTGAACGTTCACCTTTATCGTTAGGTTCAGACATGCCATTCATTTTGAAGATAAGGGTTTTACCTTTCTCGAGATCTGTTGCAACCTCCTCCCCTTCTTTGACGCCAAAAAAGAACACCGGTGTACTAATATTAGAGGTTTTTCCATACTGCCGATGGTGCTCTAAATAGTCTTTGAAGACTTTTGGATAAAGACGGTAACTGAGGACTTCTGAGTTCTCAACATTTCGCTTAACCATCTTTTCAAGGTCTTTTCTTACCGATTCCAAAGAATCATTATCTTCGACCGCTTGAGAGCAAGGAGCGGGTGGATTTTCTCCGAGTACCATTTCCCTAACCTCACGCGGAAAATCGCCGTAAGGTACCCCTAAATAGCCTTTAAAGAAGGAAACTGAATCGGGATAATCAAGCTTGGGCTTGTCATGCAAATATTGCGGTCCGGTAAGTTTATGCTTCTGCAACAGAAGCGCCATATCCCCTACAACCTTCGAAGAGGGAGTCACCTTAATAAGGTTACCGAACATTTGATTGACTTCTTGATAACGCAAAGTCAATTCGTAAAACTCTTCTGCCGAAAGTCCCACTTTACGAGCCTGTTGGTAAAGGTTGGAATACTGTCCTCCGGGAATCTCATGGGAATAAACATCGGTTGAAGTCGCCCGAATGCCAGGATCAAAAACCTGGTACATCGACCGTACGCCCTCCCAGTAAAGCGCAAGCTTATCCAGAACAGGAAGCGGCACATCAGGACACTGACGGTCCCATTCAAGAGCAGCAACGAGGGCATTGAGACTTGGTTGCGAAGTGAGGCCGGACATTGAGCTCACAGCACCATCAACAATATCGCAACCCGACTTAGCTGCTTCAAGGAGCATTGTCACTCCCACGCC
>CAZBDM010000482.1:0-4145 GCA_964490675.1 uncultured Oligoflexales bacterium | reverse complement strand
GATCCGACGTGGTGATGAAGTGTTTATCTGGTCGCGTGGTGAAGAGCTTATCGGCGAACAGTTTCCCGAGATTGTCGAGGACCTTAAAGGATTCACTGTTGATTGCGTGCTCGATGGCGAAATTCTTTGTTACAGAGATGAAAAGCCAATGCCTTTCAATGCCTTGCAAAAGCGCATCGGTCGCAAAAAACCTGGGGCTAAAATCAAGCAAGATGCCCCGGTCGTCTTCTTTGCCTACGATCTTATGGAGCTCGATGGTCAAGATATAAGAAGCCTCAAACAGTCTGAACGGCGCGAAAAACTCACCCGGATGTTGCCCTATAAAACGCTGCGCTTATCACCACTTTGTCCTATCGATAGTTGGCAAAATGCTCGTGATTTAAGAGCACAGTCCCGGCAAAGAGGAGTCGAGGGATTTATGCTAAAAAACATTGATTCTCAGTATGAAGTTGGACGCAAGCGCGGTCTTTGGTGGAAGTGGAAGATAGACCCTTACACGATAGATGCTGTCCTGATTTACGGGCAGATGGGTACGGGAAGAAGAGCGGGACGCTTCACTGATTACACATTTGCGGTATGGCAAGATCAAGAAAAGCTTGTACCAGTTGCTAAGGCTTACAGTGGTCTCAACGAGAGAGAAATCGATGAGCTCGATGCTTGGATAAGAAAGCATACCAAAGAGAGATTTGGGCCGGTAAGATCTGTTGAGCCCATACAAGTGTTTGAAGTTGCATTTGAGGCGATCGCACCTTCAACAAGACATAAATCAGGCATTGCTTTACGTTTTCCCCGCATATTGAGATGGCGCAAAGACAAGAGAGCTGATCAGGCCGATACCTTACAAAATCTCCAAGAAATGATGCAACATGAGCCGTCTTAAAAAAGAAATGATCGTCATAAAAGAATGGTTTAAGACGAAAGGCTTTAAGCCTTTTGCTTATCAGGTGGATGCATGGCAAAGCTATTTGGAGGGTAAGCATTTTCTCATTCATGTACCGACGGGGTTCGGTAAAACCTATGGTGCTTTTTTAGGACCGCTTGCGAAATTGGCTAAAAACTATCAAAAAGGACTTAAAGTTCTCTATATTTCACCACTCCGTGCGGTGACCAACGACATAGAAAAAGCGGTGGTTGAGATTACCAGCGATCTTAACCCTGAGCTTACTGTAGCAACGCGGTCAGGGGATACGTCCTCTTATCGGCGGCAAAAAATTGCCAAAAATCCACCCTCAGTACTTTTGACAACCCCCGAGTCCTTTGCGCTTTTGCTTACGAACAAAAATGCCGAGGAGTATTTTTCTGGGCTCGATTGCGTGATTGTCGATGAGTGGCATGAGCTTCTTGGCAACAAGAGGGGCAGTCTTCTGCAGTTAAATCTGGCGAGTGTGTTGTCTTTTCGACCTGAATTGCAAGTCATAGGGCTGAGCGCGACTTTGCAGAACCCGCAGTTGGCTGCTGACTATTTGTTTCCCCGCAAAGGCGAACGCAAAGTTATTTCGGCTCCGTTTAAAAAGAATATCGAGATCGAGATTTTACTGCCTGACAAGCTTTCGTCATTTCCTTGGTACGGTCATTTAGGAAAGACG
Source organism: uncultured Oligoflexales bacterium (assembly GCA_964490675.1). Taxonomy (GTDB): domain Bacteria; phylum Bdellovibrionota_B; class Oligoflexia; order Oligoflexales; family JAWKNZ01; genus CAZBDM01. The sequence continues at coordinate 2,559 of CAZBDM010000482.1, read as the reverse complement.
ATGCTTGATCCTCTCGTCGACCTTATCAAGGACGGTAAGACTAGCTTGATCTTTACCAACACCCGTTCCCAGGCTGAGCTTTGGCATCAAATGCTCATTGAAAGAAGGTCTGAACTGGCTGGTGAAATAGCCATTCATCATGGTTCACTCGATAGAGAGCAGCGGCAAAAAGTCGAGTTTGATATTAAAAATGGCGAGCTGAGTTGTGTGATCTGTACATCTTCACTTGATTTAGGGGTCGACTTTTCGACGGTTGATCGCGTCATCCAAATTGGCTCGCCAAAGGGTATCGCACGTTTTGTTCAGCGTGCCGGTCGCAGTGGCCATAGCCCAGGCTTGAGCTCACAGATCATTGGTGTCCCGACTCACGCTCTTGAAATCATCGAGTTTAAGGCGGCAGAGATGGCTATTGCTGAGAGGCGAGTCGAGCCGGTTATTCCACTTGAAAAGCCACTTGATGTGATGTGTCAGCACATTGTTTCAAGAGCAATGCGTCAGCCGCTTAGTATTGATCAACTTTACGACGAAATCACAACAGCCTATTGTTTCCGAGAACTTAGTAGGGAGGAGCTCTGCTGGGGCGTAGATTTTTTAACTCGGGGAGGTGAAAGTCTCAACGCATATGAGCATTACAAGAAGGTCAAAGAAATAGATGGTAGGCTGACTGTCGAATCAAAACGTATCATGCATTTACATAAACTAAATATTGGTACAATTGTTGCGGATGGAGCCGTGCAGGTTTGCTTTCGTTCCGGCAAGAGTCTCGGAAGTGTCGAAGAAAGGTTTATAGCTCGCATTAAACCAGGAGATAAGTTCATCTTTGCTGGGCGCCTTCTAGAGCTTAGCAAAGTTTACGACATGAAAGCATTTGTCAAGCCTGCTAAAGGGCGACCTGACACTGTGCCGGCTTGGGTAGGTGGGCGGATGCCTTTGTCGACGGAATTGTCGCTTTATGTTTTGAAATGTTTTGAGAGGATTTTGACTGGAGAAGAAGATGAGCTCTGGCTTGAAAAGCTTGCTCCGATCACTAAAAAACAAAAATCTTTATCGACTTTGCCAACCAAGGACCGTTTGTTATTTGAAACATTTGACAGTCGCGAAGGCTCACATCTGTTTTTTTATCCTTTCGCAGGACGGCTCGTCCATGAAGGAATCGCCGCGCTAATAGCTTTCCGGTTGTCAAAAAAAGTTTCGACAACTTTTAGCGTCAGTGCCAACGACTATGGCATTGAAATCCTTTCGACCAAAAAGATAACTTACCAAGAGTTGTGGGATGATCAAGTTACCGCCAGCAAAGACTTAGCCGAAGATATCTTAAGCTGTATCAACCTTGGTGAAATGGGGAAGATCCAGTTTCGAGAAATCGCAAGGATTTGTGGTCTTGTGACACCCAACTTTCCAGGGTCAAAAAAGTCAACCAGGCAAGTGCAGGCCAGTGCTAATCTGATTTATGATGTCTTTCGGCGCTTCGAACCACAAAATCTCCTCCTGAAACAAGCTGAAAGAGAGGTCTTAGAAGCACAACTCGAGTTTCAGAGACTTAAAGACAGCTTCGAGAGTCTTTCAACAAAAACGCCCGTATGGCACAGCCTTCGTCGCCCTTCTCCGCTCGGTTTTCCCTTGCTCATCGACCGTATGAGTGGCAAGTTTTCCAGTGAGAAGCTCATCGACCGCATCGAAAGGATGATCGCGCAGTGGCAAGATCGGTGACAGTAAATATATTTGAGACAGACATGGTGCTTGACGCTGATGGCGTTGTGTACCTTCCGCAGTTTAGTAGTTTGTTGGTAGCAGATGTTCATTGGGGTAAGGCTGAAACGTTTCAAAAGTCAGGCATACCGATCCCGTCGGATATCATCAATGATGATCTCTCTAAACTTGCGGCAGCCTTCGAGCGTTATCAACCGCAAAAAATCATCGTTCTAGGTGATCTTATTCATAGTAGAGAGGGGATAACAGACGCTCTCGTCGAGCAGATTAGTCAATGGCGTCAAAGTATTCCTGGTGAGCTGATTCTTATTAAGGGAAACCACGATCGTTCTTTAAAACTTTGGCCGCAGCAGTGGCATGTAGAGATCATCGAGGAAAAGATGCAGCTTGGTCATCTCACCTTGCTGCATGAGTATGACGAGACTATTGGTGACTATCAAATCAGTGGTCATTTACATCCGGTTCTTAAATTAAGAGTTTCAGGTGACCGATTGCGATTGCCATGTTTTTATCAACAGACAAAAGCACTTTTTCTGCCAGCATTTTGTTCCTTTGCTGGAGGTTTTGAGGTTGAACTTAAAGCTAGCGAGAAGATATACTTGATTGTAGATCAAGATATCGTTGTCTTTTCACCTTAGGTCTGAAATTCCAAGAAAGATGTTCAATCAATGAAAAAGTGTGAACTAAAAATAGAAGATTTTCGCTTCAATTGCCTTGATACCAATAGTCAAAATCTACAAGAAGTATCTTTGATCAACTCTTCCTACGAATTGTGGAAAGATGTTTGGCAGTTTACTTTCAAGCAGATTGGCGATCGTAGAAATTTTAACAGTGATGAGTTTATTTATA
>CAZBDM010000481.1:0-4147 GCA_964490675.1 uncultured Oligoflexales bacterium | reverse complement strand
GAAGAGATCAGCTTTACTGATGTGTGGGGTGAGATCGTAGGTAACGCTCATATGAGCAACCAAAGATGTGCCGAACGCTCGAAGCAGCATGTTGACTACTGGCTGAGAAAGGAACGATCAAATGTAATGTCTGTTAGCTCTATTCGTTGGAACCCTAGAAGTAAAGTTGTCCACGGAATTTGGACTTCAGGCACTAGTATTCGCGATTAGTGTGAGTTTTATTGCCCTTAAGTTTGAGGTGGACTTAGCCAAAAGTCCACCTTTTTCTTTTCAAGCTTACTAGGCTGATTGCTTTTTGGGGTAAGCTTTCTTAATCGTGACTGTTTCAACAGGCACGTCCTGATACATGCCTTTTGAGGCTGTTTTTACTTTTTTGATGGCATCAACGACATCCATTCCTTTCACAACTTTGCCAAAGACAGCGTAGCCGTATTTTGTTGGCTTTTTGCCTGCAGGCGAAGCCGGTTGATCGAGAAAGCTGTTGTCTTTTACATTGATAAAAAACTGCGCAGTAGCGCTGTGAGGATCAGATGTACGTGCCATTGCAACGGTGTACTTTAGGTTTTTGACATCTGACTTCGCTTCATTTTCAATGGGTTTATCTGTTGGCTTTTGCTTCATGTCGGGGGTAAAGCCACCGCCTTGAATCATAAATCCATCAATGACACGGTGAAAGATCGTGCCGTCGTAGAATCCTTTCTTGGCGTAGGCGATAAAGTTAGCGACTGTCTTAGGGGCTTTGTCTTGCCAGAGCTCCACTTCAATCATGCCTTTCGATGTTTCTATAACAACAACCGGATTGTTACTTGATGTCATTTTCTTTGCGTCTTTTTTCTTGGTTTTTGCCGCGGCAAAGTTACTGGAAAGGGCGAAACTAAAAAGTGCCGTCATAAGAATGTACTTGACCATGCTCTAAATCCTTACAAGCAATATCGAAATTGAACAATTTCTTATAATAGGCCTTGCTATGGGAATTCTGTCAAGAAATTTCGCCGCCAACTTTTTTAATGATCTTAAAAATCTTATCCATGACTTCGTCTTTGAAAGCTTTGTGGGAAAGCGCGATCTTTTCCTTACTGAGCTCCCAAGTCATCCCATCACCGTTTGCTGCGTAACTAAAATTTAACTCAGAGGTGCCGAGTTTGCTGATTTTTACCTTTAGATTGCCATCGTCAAGGATGAACTTGACCATTTTGCCTAACTTTCTTCCGCCAAGCTCTTCTTCAATCGATGAGACGTTTTTTTCCGGGTCGTTTTCGGGAAAGAAGATTTTCATACTGTTCTGTCCTATCGGGTCTCTTCAGAAGAGTGACTAAGTCTAGTGATCTCTTCGAAAAGAAGTTGGGTGATAAATTGGTTGTTCATAATTAACCCATTTTCAAGACGCCAGAGGAAGCTGCCAAAAGCATCGATAGTAGGTGTAAAGCTATGAAGCAACTTTGAATCCTTATCAAATCCTTGCACAGATGTTAAGTTCGCAATCAGTTTATCGCCGTTCATGTTGAGGGTGATCTGGAGATTTTTGTGGATCAATATGATTGCACCATCAACCAAGCTGTAGCTTAGTTTTGAGGCAAATACGCTTATTTTTTCAGCAGTTTTGGCATAATAATTGAAGATTTCTGTTGCTTCTTGGAGCTCGCTATACAGATCGATGAGGCTTTTTTGAACCCGTTCCTTTAGTGAAGCTGCGTCTTTAGTTTGCGGCTCTAAATGCCACTGGCCTTTTTCAAATTGGGCTGTGGCTAAATTGCGTAACCAATTGCGGTCGGGCATAAGGGCCTCTCTAAAAGTCTTTTTTTAGTTTAATACTCCAGAAGAACTCATCGATGGCATCCGCAACGTTGAGCTGCCAAGATTCTTCCGCGTCGCTGGGGTCGATAGCTGTCCATTCGGTGCGTGATACAACCTGACCAACTGCTGCTTCGATCCAGTCGAAGGGTGCATATTCAAGGGTGAGCTTGCCAGTTAAGGTTGTGCCATCGGCGGCGATGGTCTCGTAGCTTCCTTTATCGTAGACCACCCAGTTGGAAAGGAACTCAAAGCCTCCAAAGCCTTTGATCTTAAATCCAACCGGTAAGGCCTGAGCCAGCTCAGCGCTGATTGCTGTGCTAGAATCTGGTCCTTCGATGCGACTTTCTTCGACGTACTGAAATGACTTGTGAACAAGCTTGAACTCACTATCGAGTCCGAAGGAAAAGATCAGTTTCGATTTGATTTCTGCTAGGGCTTCTTGACTGACATCGCGGTATTCATCATCAAAATAGTTTGAGTATTTGGTTTTTGCGCCAAATTCGATATCTGGCAACTTGCGGCCGAAGTCAAGGAACAAAGACCAGCGGCCATTACGGTTGGTACTTTCAAACTCAGGCCAATTGATGAAATACTCAGGGCCAAAACTGATCCAAAAATCTGCCGGCAGCGGAAACTCCATCCACGGAGCGAGCTCAGCTTCACCAAACTTTACATTCTTTTGGCGGTCGTCTTCGACATATTGACGGTAGGCTTCGCCCTCGTTTTCGAAGAATAAAATGCGTTCCTCGCGTCCATCGGAATTGAGGAACTCTGCTTTACCTTTGACCTGAACGACGAAAACGCTGCGCCGACTACTGCTCCTTTGATAAGGCATTTCAATAAGGGGAGCTAATTTGAACTCACCGGTTTGGGTTGTTGAAGTGACTCTTTTATCTGCGAAGCCATGGAAATCAGAATCTTGAATGACTTGCTTGACTTTAATGGAAGCATTATTGTCTCTACCCTTCCAGCCGTTATGCTCATAAACTAATGGTTTTTTTGTCGTTTTAGGTGGTTTGCTTTTGCGGCCTTTACGCTTTTTGAGGCGATTCTTTTCTTTAAGGCGCTGTTTTTTGAGCTTGTCGCTTTCTTTCATCAAAAGGATTTTCTTCAAGTGCTTTAGGTATAAGGAGCGGCTGGCAACAAGTTTATCTGGAAGGACGACGGCTCTTTCCATCATCGCTTGGGCGAGTTCGTAGTTTCTGATTTTAATTGCTGAAATGCCGCCATAGTAATTAGCTAAGTCATAAAGGGGGTGCCCCTGTGGGATGCGTCTGAATCCATTGAGAGAGCCTGCAAACTTCTTCTGCGAAAAAAACGCGAGACCATATTCGTAGCTTGTTTCAGGGTCGAGACTATTGACATCAACACGAGTAAAAAGACTGTAGGCATCTTTGACGCGGTCAAGACGGTAGGCGCTTTTTGCATAAAGAAGAATCGAAGGCATATGCTGTGGATAGTACCTTAAGAGATTAGCAAATGCTGACATTGCAGCGCCGTATTGTCCCTTGCGGTAAAGTTTTTCGGCGGCAAGAAACATTTTTCTCACACCTGGCGGTTTTTGTGCAGTTGTCGGGCGTCTCGCCTGAGCGAAGGCATGATCGGTAGAGGAAAAGCTATGCACAGCAAATGAAAGCATGGTGAGCATAGCGCCGAAGATATGTTTTAATAAACGCGTCTTTGACAAGTTTTAGCCTGTTCACAGAAAAGTATGATTTCTGTGTTAGTCTAGCATGTTATGTAGGCAAATCAAACGGAAACGCACGCCATAGCGTCAGTACGCTACTGGCAGGATATTAGTTCGTCAAAGCCTCTTGCTAGAGAGGCACAGAGATCAGCGCGTAAAGTCTTCTTTTCCCCTTGCGTTAAAGGCATACCCTCTATAAAGCGCGACGTCACGTTTTGTAGGGCTTCCAACATTTCAATGAGAGCTGTTTCGCCCGTGTAGTCGTCAAGCTCTTCACTTTTCTGCCGGAACTCTTGCATCCACGCAATGGTCAATTGGTATCTTGTCTGGGCTGCGTCGAGAGACAACTTATCCTCATCAGAGCTAGAATCAGGCGCAACAAAAGAGAAGTAGCGGTTAGCCTGAAAAGCTAAAATCGACCCTAACGTATAAATCGATGTCGGGCTTACTTCCCCGCACGATACCACGACCTTATTATTAGAAAAGAACTCGTCAAAAAAAGCCGAGCTGGTTCTTTTTAGTTGGCCTGTTTGAAACTCTTCCCTCGATAAATCACGGTTAATTCCAAGGCAAGGTAGGCCCACAAGAGTAGATGTGTCACCCCTCTCTGTGTAGTAGGCGAGAAGGTCTGCAAATCCCTCAGAAAACGCACTTCTAACCTTCGCA
>CAZBDM010000480.1:0-4186 GCA_964490675.1 uncultured Oligoflexales bacterium | reverse complement strand
CATCTTCCCCGCAATTGACGGAGCATTATATTCAGAAACCTGAATTTCCGGCTTATTAAAGCCAGGTTTAGTGCCAGTATTGATCTGAAAGACCTTTCTTACTGCTAAAATAAAGCAGTTAAGAATTTTCACATCGTAGATAGTATTGCTGGTCTTCAAATAATCCTTAACTTGATCGATACCTTGCTTTTTCGGTTGCTTTTGCGCAGCTACGGGTGACGCTGGTGCAACAATCGGAACACCAGACGGACGTGATTTGACTCCTGCTACCGCCGGAAGGTTTTCGACGATGTTAAGAATACGGGTATTTTCTTGAATCATTTTTTTAGTGTCATTCGAAGATGGCAGCACCTGAAACAGCCGATCGATGTCGTCGACAAGCTTTCCAACCCGTCCGTTAAGACGCATCTGTGCTTTTGACAACTCTGTCATCTTATCTTCAATGTGTGCGAGGCGACGACCATGTTTATCATTGATATTTGAAATGATATCAATGACACGATCGAGCTTTTCAGTGATCTTCTTTTCAGACATTTTGTTTCCTCAAGATCTTCTTTTTTTATTATATGATTCCAAGGGTTTTTAGGGGCTTTAGAGCTTATTACTTTTGAGTAACAATCATATTTAATTGCCATGAAAATATAGTTTTTCAAGTGTTTTTAATCAGTTCTGCAGGCATTATTCTCATCTCCCCAAATGAAACTAATATAACTAAAAGATCTTAGGGATTTGTCGATAAAAAGACTGCTTCAAAGGTGGTGGCTATGACAAATACTAAGCTCATTAATATTAACCTAGATTTTGTTCCGGAACCCTTTTCTCCGGACCGGAATTATTGGAGTGCCCTCGACAAGCAAAAACACCCGAAAAAACTCGAACAAAAAGCACTTGAACGCTTTCCATTTGTACCCGAAATAAATGACTTCAATCCGAATATTAAACACGACGCCCTGCTCAAAGAGTTCCTTAAAGGCGATTACATTATTAGTCTTATGCAGCGTACCGATCGTGAATTTCTTGATATGGTGCGTCAAAAGTCACTTGAAAGAGATATAGAGTTACGCAAGGAACGACGAATAGCAAAAGCTGAGCTCGACTACGACAGATTTATTGCAAATGAACTTTTGAAGAGTGATATCAAGAAAAAAGAACTTCTCGCATATAAATTCAAGAAACAGACAGAACGCCACCGTGGTTTTCTGCTACTGAGAATGGAAGCCTTAGATGAGTTCCTCAAGCGTTCTAAAGAGATGTATAAAAGCGCACGCGAAAGAGCCGAGCGCGAGCAGGACCTTTATTTTATTGCTTTTGACAAAGCTCATGAAAAACATCCTAAACAGATGGTAATGTCTTCAACCAACAGCCAAAGGATATTGGCTGAACTCCCTTATTCTGACTTTTCAAAAGTAGTGCGCTACCTTGAATTCGTCAACGATAACTTAGAAATCGCTCGAGCCGAACAGCTCAAAGAAAACTTTAGCGGAGCGATGCCGCCAAATATTTTATATCACTCAGATCCCTTTAAGAGAAACGAATGGGAAAAAGAGCAGAAGATTATCAATTACGAAAGAGCCCATGAATTTCTTATGGAACGCATGAAGAGAAAAGACTCTTCCCTGCTAGAAGAACTGAAATTAAAAGCCGAGATTCAGATTGCTCGCAGTAAAAAAACTCATGAGGCTTACTGGCAAGCCTTCGACAAAAATCACAACCCGGTTCCGCGTGGCTCTCCTTTATCGGTGACCAACATCCAAAGCGCTCGTAATGAATCTCCTTATGATATACCGTCGGTCATCAACAGATGGATTCGCAGTGTAAGAGATAACATTCTGGCAGCTCATGCTGACCAAATAAAGGAGCATCTTGATGAGTCAATGCCGACTACGGTGCGCTTTAACATTACTATTTTTGATAAGAAAGAACTAAAACCAATCGATTTTCTAAAAATGCGTGAGGCGCAATCGGAAAGAAAAATGCACCGTGCAGAAGTACTCGATTCAAGTTGGCAGAAATTTGATAGTGAGGCACAGCAGAGATTTGAAATAAGATCGATTGCTGCAGAAAAGTTTGCCAAAGATGTTGAGATCGAACAAGAGAATAACATGATGCGTTACGAAGCACAGTCTATGCGTTCCCTCGAATCAAGGGAAACTTACTGGCGCCTTTACGATGAAAAACACAATAGTGAACCTCGCACCCTTATCGCAACAAGTTACAACCCACAAAACATCCTTGCTCATAGACCTTATATGGAGCCTAACCAAGTCTTCTATATTTGGGCGCGCGCTAAGAACAACATCTTAGCGGCGACCGATGCTCAGGCGCAAATTTTCGCTCAAAACCCTGAACTCCTAGATCTAGCAGAAAAACCAAACGAGGCGCTTAAGGAGATCAATAAAGTTGATCTGAAAAGTATCAAACCAGAAGTTGAATCTTATAAAGATGTGTCAGAAAAAACTTATTCTGATAAAAACTTGGTGAAAAGCTTAAAAAGAGATTTCGATGACTAACGCATGGCAACCCGGTTGGGAAGAATGTGTCTCGGGTTATACTTTTTTTCTCCCTTACGATATTCAAAATGGAGGTGGGGAGCGGTGGCATTACCAGATGAACCAACCGTGGCAATCACTTCCCCTCGAGTGACCGTATCCCCTCTTTTCACTTTAATACGACTGCAGTGAGCATATGCAGTTTTGTAGCCGTCATGCTTGACGACAATAATACGGCCATAACCTCTCTTCCAGCCGGTGTATTCGACAACACCTGACTCCACCGTACGGATAGCCGTACCACTGGGAGCTCCGATATCAATCCCCTCATGCCTTCTGCCTGCACGCCAGCCGAATTCTGAAGTGACAACGCCTCTTACAGGCCAAATCGAAGCTGATGAATCATAATTACTAGACTTAAAAAACAAACCACCACGTTTCTTGCGACCAATATCACTGTTGGCGGGTTTGTTGATTGATTTCTCTGAAGTTGCCAGCCGACCGGCCGGGCCTGGTTTGATGAGAAGGATTTGGCCGATATAGATACCATCTTTGACATTGATTTTATTTAATCTCGCAATACTTTCCGGTTTCGTATCGTACTTAAGGGCGAGAGAGGAAAGAGTGTCACCTCCAGATACTTTGATTTTATAGATCACATCACCACTACCATGCATAGTACGGCAGCTACCCAGTGCTATTGCATAGATCAGACAAATCACTACGGCAAATAAACGTCCCACTGGCTTATCTCCTCTTCAAAACTTAGAGATCACTTAATCATATCAGAAAAACACCACAACATTGCAGTATGGTTTGTTTGTTCGAATATAAAAAATTAGCTAAAATCAGAATCGAAAAGGCCAGTTAATCGCCCCGCCAGCTCACTGTTACCTTCTTCACATAACAAGCTTGGACGTAGGAAAGATAAGGTTGCATAGTGGTCATTGATGAGTTTGCAGTCAGAGCCTGGAATATCGACAAATTGATTTTCGCTGCCTCCAATCCAGTAGTAAGGACGCCCACGTGGATCAATCGACTCTGAAAAGTCTTCATCCCAAATTCTCTGCCCTAAGGAAGCGACGGCAACTCCCTTTACTTGCGAAAACGGGATACTTGGTACGTTAAGATTGAGCACACCTCGCCGCTGAGGCATGATTTCATCGCGCCTTGGCAGAATCATAGCGACGATTTCTGCTGCCGTTTCGTATTGCAAAGAAACGGTTTTCTCTCCGTGACAAGAAACCGCTAGCGCCGGAATTCCTTTTAAAGCTCCTTCAAGAGCAGCACCTACAGTTCCTGAGTAAAGCGTATCGAAGCCAAGGTTAGCTCCGCGATTGATACCAGAAAGTATCCAATCAGGTTTTCTACGGAGAATTTTTGAAACGGCCAACATCACACAGTCGGCCGGAGTGCCTTCGACGGCGTAAACGCCGTCTTCGATAATTTCGATACGAAGAGGAACGGAAATACTGATTGCTTGGCTGGTAGCGCTGCGCTCCACGTGCGGAGCAACGATGACGACTTCTCCAAATCGCCTTGCCGTTTTGGCTAAACTTTTGATTCCTGGAGCGTGAACACCGTCATCGTTAGTAATCAAAAACAGTGGCTTTGACATATGCTTGCTGCAACTTTCCCCTACAGAGGGTTGAATACAAACGGATAATTTACCGTCCCCGCTGCACCACCTCGGGGCT
>CAZBDM010000479.1:0-4190 GCA_964490675.1 uncultured Oligoflexales bacterium | reverse complement strand
CGGCACACTTTCACCTTCTTCACTCGGCCGACCAGATCCTGCTTCAACCTTTTGCTTCTCAAAGACGACATCTTGTTCGCCTCCAGGCGTCGTATTTTTGCTACCTGAAGAGCCGAACGGAGCAAAGCTGTTGCACCCTAGGATCAGCAATCCATGCATAATGACTAAAATTGTTAATTTAATTTTCAATGAAAACCCCCTAGTGGGGCCAAGATCGGTAAATCAGACGACTCTCTTTATGTTAGATAATTTTCACCCGTAGTTCTAGCAACTTAAAAGGCATCAATTTACTAGATGTAGGGATGCTATTTTAGGGATGCAATTTATAAGGTCTCATGGTTTTTTTTGGCTGACACGCTTTTTAAAAAAGTCTTTCAATTCTTTATCGAAAAACCAAACAACGAAAGCAATGATCATAGATGCAAGAAACAATATATTTGCTTGTTGACCGGCCTGCTCAGCTTGACTGCCTACGAATGCCAGTACAGCCATACCCGGAAGACGACCGAAAAAGCTAGCAAGTAGCAGCCGTGAAAGTTTAATCTGAGTTAAACCAGCAACAAAACATATCGCATCATCCGGAAAAGCAGGCAACAAAAAGATCATAAAAAAGTTGAAAACACCACCCCTATTGATCAGTGTATCAAACTCCACAACAATAGCTGTTGGTATGAATCGTCTGACGATCGTCGTACCAGCAAACCGCCCGACGAGCATAGCCAAGAAAGATCCGATACTGAGTCCGAGCATTGTTAAAATGAGACCTTGCCAAAAGCCGAAAAGAAATCCTCCGAGAAGTCCCATCACTTGACCAGGAATTGGTGCTAGCAACACCTGAAGAACCTGAATTCCGATAAAGCCAAGATACTTTTCGCTGCCGAAGCCTTCGAAAAAAGCTTTGAAAGTATCTTTTTTGCTTTGCCAATCATCATTTTCTAGTTGATCAATAAAAGCCAAGATATGATCGGGCAGATAGGGCTTAAAAAAATAAAAGGCGGCAGCAATAAAAACAGAAAAAAGAAAAGCGCCGATCAAAATCGGCACTAATTCAAAAAACTTTTGTTTGACTCTCTGTAAGAACTTTTGCCAAAGGTCTTTCAAAGATGCTGTTTCCTTTCCGTTGTGAAGCTAACAGGTTGCCTTTTAGGTCCCCATTGTCCTAAACTTTCATTAAAACGACCAGCGATCTTCTCCCCACAATGAGAACAACAACCATCTTTTATGTGGTAAGAACTTAATTTATACCATTCTCGTCCGACGATTAGTTTATTACAATGGGGACAATAAGTGCTACTGCCTTGAAAGTCATTAACGTTACCGAGATAGACATAGTTGATGCCGACATCTTTAGCGATTTCTCGCGCTCTTTTTAAACTTGTATGAGAGGTATGCGGTTTGTCTTTCATTCTAAAATCTGGATGAAAGGCAGAAAAATGCAGAGGTATATTTGGACCGATATGATCGACAATCCATTTGCTCATTTCTTTAACCTCGTCTTCACTGTCATTTTCCCCCGGAATCAAAAGTGTCGTAAGCTCAAGCCAAGTATCTGTGTGGTTTGCCACATAGTCGATTGTTTCAAGAACTGGCTGCAAATGCGCCAAAGAGTTTTTCACATAAAAATTTTCTGAAAAGGCTTTCAAGTCAATATTGACAGCATCCAAGACAGAGAAAAATTCCTCCCTCGCCTGCTCGCTTATATAACCAGCTGTCACAGCAACTGTCTTTACCCCACGCTCATGACAAGCCTTTGCGGTATCAATAGCATATTCAGCAAAAATCACTGGATCGTTATAGGTAAACGCGACACTTGTAATTCCTTTATCGGATGCTGCTTGTGCAATTGTTTCAGGGAAAGCCTCATCTAAAAGCCGCGCCTGCTTTCTCGCTTTGCTAATATACCAATTTTGACAAAACTGACAACCAAGATTGCATCCTACCGTGCCAAATGATAGGACTGCCGAGCCAGGATAAAAATGATTCAAAGGCTTCTTTTCGATGGGATCGATACAAAAACCACTAGATTTACCGTAGGTCGTTAAGACAATCCCTTCTTCACTGCCTTTTCTAACAAAACAAAAGCCTCTTTTTCCGGGTGTTAACTCACAGGCTCGAGGACAAAGTTCGCATCTGAATTTATTATCAGACTGTCGGCTCCACCATTTGCCGGGGCGTGTGTACTTTGATTCATCGTTTATTTTTTGTTGAGCAACCATAAAAAGCCTCCATAAGTTTAGGCTTATTCTTCAAACTTGCTGACCTTAAAACTCTCTAAAGAAATTTCTTCTGAGCGATGGATCCCTGCTTTTTGGCAGCAGATAGCAATCTGCTGGTCAACGTTATCAACGCCATCGATATCAGGAAGTAAAAGACCAAGCTTCGCACCAGATCGAACGATGATCCCATCAACCTTGGGATCAAGTACAGCGATATCTTTGACCGGGTGTGGAGTATTAAGAAGTGAAATTTCGAGGACCATTTCGGGCCACTCTGCCTTTGAAATCGGCGTAAAACGTGGGTCCTGAAAAGCTGCGGCACAGGCAAAATGCGCAACTGCGTCAAGTAAAGGTTGTTCGATCGGAACCACCTGCCCGATACACCCTCGCAGTCTTCCCTGACGATCTTTAATCGTGACAAAGATACCATGATATTGACTAGCATCAATTTTGGGCTTCAAATCTGACAGCTGGCCCTGTTCCAGCTTTGCTTCGATGGCAGAGCGAGCGGCTTCAAAAAGCATTTTGCCATTATTTGCTTCATTCATAAGAGCCCCTTTGAAAATTTCAACGAAGATAAGAAATCAGATAACCAACTCCAAACGGTCCTTCATAGGACAAAACTCCAGGAATTAGCTGTTCCTTACCAAGAAAGCCGCGAGCTACAACCAGTGAATCAATAACATCTTCCGCTGCTAAATTGCGAAGCTTTTCATCAACTTCTATGGCCCGTTGAAGTTCACCCTTCTTGAGATGTTCTGTAACCCATTGATCAAATTCCACTGCCCTCGGATGAAAACCGGCCGGTGCTCCTTCGATAAGTTTGTGACTCATGTCACCTGATGCAAGCAGAGCCAGTTTCTTACCATTTTGGTCGGCATATTCTTTAAGGGTCTGGCCGAGCTTCAAACATTCTTCATAGCTTGGCTGGTAAGGAAGCCCGATAACAATCGTTACACCTTGCCAGCCTTGTTGGTGAACAAAATAAAGCGGCACGAGAGCCCCATGATCGATTCCATCCGAGACTTCAATAGCCTGTAATGAAATACGAAATCCGGCAGCGATCCTAACCAATTTGTCACGTGAACCCTGACAACCTTGAAAGCGCATACTAATTTGTGGGAATCCAAACTTAGAGAAGTCTCCCGTTAATTGTTCTCCAGCGAGTAATGAGAATCCCAACGGTAGACGCGGTGTATGGGGTGAGATAACGACAATTGTGTCTGGCTGACCTTCGAGGAGATACTCAGCCGCTTTTTCCATTGCATGAGTAGAGTTTTTTACCATCGGCAATCGGTCAGCAGCAATTTCAGGGAGAACGATAGGTGCATGGCACATTAAGGCACATCGGTTATCAAATGTAGTCACGATTATTCCTCCGAACGGGTGCCTTGTAACTGGCTTTTCCGACAAAACTTCACAGTTACATTTTAAAGGTAAGTCTTTATCAACAAAGATCAAGCCCCTCTGTAAGATTTTTATCACATTTAAGATCGAATGATAAATATTAGCATTGACTAAACAAATTTTAACCTTGAATAAGTCCCCAACAATCATGTCGATAAGAATTTTATTGGCATAGGCAGATAAAAGACACACATAATGTTAGGGGTATCATTATGAAAAGGATGGTCTATTGGGGACTGGCTATTCTATCCGGCACAACATCAGCATGCTCTACGACGTCACAGGAGACTTCTCATCCAGACGTAAAATTAGTTTTTCAGCAACATGTTATCGACTTTAACCATCACAACCAGCAAAGATCCTTCGATCACCACGTTGTCGATTACTCCCAACAGATCGAAGCTGAAAATTCACAAGACATCGAAGTAGACATGATCGATATGGCTTTTGTAAATCCTGATAGTTTTGGGCAACATTCCGACGCAGAGGCTACTGCCGAGGCGGCTGATCCGGAGTCTGACAAACAACCCGTATCCCTTGTTTCACAAACCGCTCTTGTAGTTATGG
>CAZBDM010000478.1:2466-4191 GCA_964490675.1 uncultured Oligoflexales bacterium | reverse complement strand
CGACGGTGCCTGCTGATGTATAGCCAACTTTTTCGGCTAACTTACGAGCACTTTCGTGAAGCTTTTCTCTTGTTTCATCTGATAAGAAGGGAGCCGGTGCTTCCTCAATGACTTTTTGATGACGTCTCTGCAGCGAACAATCGCGATCACCGATAGCAGCTACGTTTCCATGGCCGTCGGCAATAATCTGGACCTCTATGTGGCGTGACTGAGGAAAGAACTTTTCAACAATTAAAGCTCCATCACCAAAGGACTGCTTCGCTTCTGAGGAAGCTCGCTGTAGCTGAGGCCAAATGTCCTGTTCTGATTCAACAAGACGCATGCCTTTGCCTCCTCCGCCAAGAGCGGCTTTGAGAAGAATGGGGAAACCCACCTCTTCGGCAAAGCTTGCGACAGCTTTCACCACTTCTGTCTCATCATCCTCAATGCGCAGATCTTTCAACCCCGGGATACAGGGAACGTGGGCGTCTTCAGCGAGAACGCGTGCTTTGGCCTTACTTGCCATGGCATCGATTGCGGTAGAGCTTGGTCCGATCCAGATAAGACCCGATTTAGTGACCTTTTCGGCGAAAGAAGCTCTTTCCGAGAGAAACCCAAATCCCGGATGGATAGCGTTGCAGCCCCTGTCTTTTGCAAATGAAATCATCTTTTCTTCGTCAAGGTAAAGGGCCGTTGTTTCTTCTTTTACAAAAATAAACTCATCAACGACTTCACTTAAAAACTGCTTGGGACTGTCGCCCGTTGCGATCGCAACTGTTTTTATTCCGAGGCGCTGTGCGGTGATGGCAATGCGTCTAGCGATTTCGCCACGATTCGCGATGAAAAGTTTTTTAATGTGACTCATCGAACGTCCATTCGTCAGTTAAACTAATAAACCAAGGGGTTTTTTTCTTAGCAAAAAAACTATGAAGTCCCGTCTGTCCTTCTTTGCCCGTTCGGGCTGCTGCAATGGCTTCTAGAGTTTGGTTATCTTGTCTTAAGCTATGATCAACCAGTGTTTGGTGGAGGCTCTTTAAGGTTTTTTGAGCCTCTGGACCGGCGCAGAGAAGGTGATTGACTTCGTCTCTTAGGACTTCCTCTAGGTTTTCCTTATTAACCACCAGATCGATAAGACCCGCTTCTTTGGCTTCGACAGCCTTGAACTCCCGTGCACTGAGCGATAACCTCCGTAATTGCCCCGCCAACATGCGCCTAGCTAAATAAGGCATGATAACAGCTGGTAAGATACCGAGCCTAACCTCACTTAAGCAGTAGCGACTATCGTCTGTCGCAATAGTAATGTCACAGCAGGCAATCAGTCCAACCGCGCCTCCATAGGCAGCTCCTTTTGTAACGGCAATGGTGGGTTGGGGAAGATGATAAAGGGCTTCGAATAGCTGCATAAGCTTCGCTGCATCCTCGACATTTTCTTGAAAGTTAAGTTTGGCAGCGTTTTTCATCCAATTGAGATCTGCACCAGCGGAAAAGTGTTTTCCCTCGCTTCGAATAAGTGTTAGACGACAGTCTCTTCTCTCGCCAATCTCTTTGAGAGCAGCGACTGCTTCTTCAATCATCTCTCCACTCAGAGCGTTAGCCGACTTTGGTCGATTTAGACTAAGAACAGCGATTGTATCTTCTCTATTCTTTGCGACAGGTTTGAACTCTAAATTGATCGTTTCCCAACTCATCATGCGTCCTCATTTAAGCTCGTCGAGAAGGTCTTGTGGAATCGCCAACTTTTGTCTC
>CAZBDM010000478.1:0-2456 GCA_964490675.1 uncultured Oligoflexales bacterium | reverse complement strand
GGGTTTTGGTGCCACCGCCACCCAATGAGTGTTCAAGCAGAAAGTTAAACCCTAAGAGACCAGGGATACGGTAGCGGATGACTTTGCCAAAACAGATTTCCTGAAAATAACTTTTGACCTTGTCAGCTGTCAGATGTTTGTCAAGAAAAGAGAAGGCTTTCTGACTTCTCGCGAGGACGCCAATATTCGCCATATCCCCTTTGTCACCACTGCGTGCCAAAGCAATTTCCATAATCGGTGTGAGTTCGGAATTATGTGCTTCTTCTAAAATTGCAGCGATCGACTGGGTTGGTTTTTCGGAAACTTCCACGTCATCCGGATCGCTTACCTCAAAGTCACCACTGACAACGTCTTCTATGACTGTGACATCACAAAAACCGCTATCAAAAAGAGTGATTTTTGGCTTAACCAAGGATTTATCGATCAAGGCCGGCCAGTAACTTACGACTTCTTGTGGTTTTGGAACGCCCCCTAGAACAGCGACTCCCGGAGGCCCACTAAGGATTAGAGAAGGGACCATTTTACCAAAACGTCGTAGTTCGTCTTTGTCATGATGTCTGACGCCGAGACGCAGCATGATTTCATTACCGTCTTGTTTTTGTCCAAGACTTCTGTGACAAGCATTCCAACCAAAGTACTCGGTGTCTCGATCTTCAAAACCGTCACCAAGTCTTTTCCAAAAGATATCGGCAAATGCCTCGGCCTTCGCTCTTGCGTTTGGACCCGAAATGACAATCGATCCCATGCTTTTATAGCCTTCGCGGTAGGCCATCGACACCTTATAAAAGGGCGTGGGAGCATAGCCTTTTACACCTTGAACTCTGACGCGGTTATCACCGTCTTCTTTAAGATTTATCGTGGTAAAATCTGCAACGACATCGGGTGTGATGTAAGCTTTTGGGTTACCCATTTCGTAGAAAAGCTGCTCTCGCACCGTATCTGCAGAAACGAGACCGCCGGTATTTTTATGTTTGGTGATGACAAAGCTGCCGTCAGCCGACACTTCGATGACAGGGTAACCGATGTTTTCGAAACTTTTGACCAAGTGCCAGTCGGTGAAATTTCCACCGGTTACTTGGCTACCACATTCAATCAGATGACTTGCAACGATCCCTTGAGCGATTTTATTCCAGTCTTTCTTATCCCACGAAAACTCGTGAATCATAGGTGCAACTGTGATACCGGTATCTGTGACTCGTCCTGTAATAACGATATCAGGATTCCATTTTAGTGCTTCAACGACTGGTTCCGCACCGAAGTAGACATTGGCAGCTTCGAGGTTTTCTTTCACCGAAGAAAAGTCTTCGCCAGACTCCATATTGGTAAAAGCAGCTCCCTTTGCTTGCAGTGCGTCGATTTGATGAAGAATGTCATCACCATAAACCACTGCAATCTTAGGGCTCAAATCAAGACGTTCAGCAAGATCTGCAATAGCCTTTGCGCATGCTTCAGGGTTGACTCCCCCGGCATTGGTGATGATTTTGGTTTTCTTTTTTAATGCGATGGGAAGGACATCTTCCAGCATCGTCAGAAAATCGCGAGCGTAGCCGAGATCGTGATCCCGTGCTCTTTGTTTCTGCATGATAGACATGGTGACTTCTGCGAGAAAGTCCATCGTAATGTAATCAACATCACCACCTTCAATCTGTCTTTTAAGTGCGGTCGGGTCATCCCCCCAATAGCCTCCTGCATTGGCGATAACCAAAGGTTCAGTCCGTTGTCCCATAGTGTCCCCCTTTACATACGGAAAATTCCAAATTGACTCTCTTTCCATTGGCTATGGATCGTTGAGGCGAGTGCCATGGCCAAGGTTTCGCGAGATTTTCTGGGATCGATAACACCATCGTCCCAAAGCCTAGCCGAAGAGTAGTATGCTGATCCTTCTTTTGCATACTTCTCAAGTATTGGTGCCCGCATAGTTTCAATATCCTTCTGTGCAAGATTTTCGCCTTTGCGAGCAAGTTGTTGTTGTTTGACTGTGACAAGCACATCCGCCGCTTGCGGGCCACCCATGACCGAGATGCGCGCCTGCGGCCACATAAATAGGTAATTAGGATCGTAGGCTCGTCCACACATACCGTAGTTGCCGGCACCAAAACTACCTCCAACGATCAGTGTAATCTTGGGGACATTAGCATTAGCCACGGCATGAACCATTTTTGCGCCATCTTTAGCGATACCACCGTGCTCATATTTTTTGCCAACCATAAAGCCGGTAATATTTTGTAAAAAGAGAATGGGGATGTTTTCTTGGCAGCAGAGCTCAATGAAGTGAGTCGCTTTGAGAGCGCTTTCTGAAAAGAGCACCCCGTTATTACCAATGATACCTACCGGAACACCGTTGATGTGTGAAAAGCCAGTTACCAGGGTTGTCGCATAGTTTTTTTTGAACTCAAAAAGCTCCGAATCATCGACCATACGAGCGATCACCTCTCTAATGTCAACGAAGCGGCTTA
>CAZBDM010000477.1:3613-4202 GCA_964490675.1 uncultured Oligoflexales bacterium | reverse complement strand
CTTCTCTGGTTTATTTCGATGATCTGCAAGATAAGCCTCGGCTACTATCATTGGCCGAACAATTGATTGATGAGTCATACGATAATAGTATTCTCTCTGCAGATGACACTCAAAGCGAAGAACAAAAGCTTTCAGAAGATACTCTTTCAGCCGTTTTAAATTTATCTTCCTCTGCGGTCGATCCTGATCAACTTGTCGTTTGTACGTCTGGTGGTCTTCTGAACGTAAGAGATGACAGTCTTAATCAGGTGATCTTTAAGGCTCGCCTCGGTGAGAAAGTACAGTATTATCAAAGTTGGAACGATGTTGATCGTAAGCAAAAGAAGATTGGCGACGTCGTTTATACTTTTGCACATGTCAGCTTTCCAGAACGCGAAGAGAACGATGAAAGACTCGGATGGGTTGCCGAAAATTATCTCAAACTTGCTGAAAACTGCCCAGGTTTACCTGATAATGGCGGTGGTGAAGATCCCGATGACTTTGAGGGTATCGACGATCCACGGTGTTGTGAGTTCCCAACGGTAGCAGCACCGACACACTCTTATACTTCGGGTGCGCGTAAATTCGGCGCTGGTCGCAGTGGTGGAAG
>CAZBDM010000477.1:0-3603 GCA_964490675.1 uncultured Oligoflexales bacterium | reverse complement strand
AAGATTACATGCTGCTTGCGATCTTTATCGATATAAGGCTGAACGTGTTGTTTCCGTTGCGCCAGGACGTGTGATTCGCGACAAGTATTTTTTCTATCAAGGAACTTATGCTCTGGAAATCAAACATGATGGTGGTTTTGTTGCACGTTATGGGGAGATCACCTCTCGTTCACCGAGTGGGATAAGTAAAGGTAGTCGCGTCCTCATGGGGCAAAATGTAGGTTATATAGGTAAAGTAAATTCAAATTGCTGTAATCCAATGCTGCACTTTGAGCTCTATCGCGGCACTTTAAGTGGACCGCTATCACAAAGTGGCAATCGCTATAAAAGACGTGCCGATTTAATCAATCCCACTGAATACCTGCTGGATTGGCAAGAAAGGTAGGGTGGGTCTTTGATAACTTTTCATGTTTTTCGTTCTGACTGGGGCTTGGCGAAAAATCTTGCCTAAAGAGAATGAAGTCAACTTTTGAAAACGGTTAGTCACATCTGCATCTGACTAATATGCGGCATAGTTTGGTCTAGTAGATCTCGCAAGGCGAGCCAGTTTTGTTGGTCTATAGAGACTGGCTTGTCCCCTGAAAAGATTTCACCTATACCATTGGGGTACTGTAGATCTCTCGCTATCACCTCAATGATGGCGTCTGCGAAGGTGAAATCAGGCTCTCTTCGCACCTCTGAGGGTAGCTGCAGGACATTATACGAAGGTAAGTCACTGCGACGGGTTTGGGAGGAAATAATAAGATTTTTTTCATGTTCCATGGTAAACCAAGTCGCTTCTGCTAGTTCCTCGAACTGCTGTTGCAGTTCCTCGGGGAGTCGCGATTTTATGAGAGCTTGCCTTTCTCTATAGAGTGACCGTATTGCTGTCCTGTCTATATGAAGGTCGAACAAAAACTCTGGATCGAGACCTTGTTGCCTTGCTTCAGCGAACCTATTGAGTGACTGATCTGCTAACATCCAATGGTCTTTATCATGAATAAAAAATTGCGAAGGGGTATTGATTTCTAAACTAAAGTCTATGATATAAGGATTTTGATGGGGAGGAGTTATGGCATACTCATAGAAAACGCCCGCCCCCCAACGATCGTTGATCCTTTTGACTCCGGCCAAACTAAGATCGACGGGCAGGATATCTGGTATGGCAAAAAAGTGCGTCAAAAATTGCTCTCCCGTTTTGTCAAGCGTAGTTGCTAGATCTTCACCTAGGGGCGGTACGTATGTTTCTCTTTTTGTGACCAGTCGATAAAATTCTGTAAGTCCAATAAGCTGCCTGTAAGTAAAGCTAGGGGAAGATTCCAAAAATTCACAGAGTTTGACAAATTGCTCTCTGTAAACAGGGTCGATAAGCCCAAAGGCGGACTCCTCGATGACTGTTCTCATGTAAGTGACCACTTCTTTCCTATGGCTTGCGTCGAGAAAAGCAGTGATTTGCTGGTTATAAAAACTTTGTGTTGCTATGCGGTTGACCCAGACCAGATCCATGATTGCAAGGTCAGGTTCTGGGATATCAAGACTAGTAGCTGTCATAAATTGCCGACGTTTTTGGGGTGCAACGTCTGGAGAGTTGATCTTCAGGTGATCGTCAATCCACTGTTCCCTTTGTCGGAGTCTTGAGGCTTTTTCAACACTAGCGGAGATTGTTCTAACAATATGCAATTGGCATAATCGGCGCAGTAAATTATTTCCGGCATAAAGCTCTTGCATGGGAAGAAAAAAAGATGACATGGCAATAGTAATTAAGA
The DNA here is from genome assembly GCA_964490675.1 of uncultured Oligoflexales bacterium. Lineage (GTDB taxonomy): Bacteria > Bdellovibrionota_B > Oligoflexia > Oligoflexales > JAWKNZ01 > CAZBDM01. The sequence goes on along the minus strand of CAZBDM010000477.1, from coordinate 1,858 downwards.
GGATTTTTCTAAGAGAGTACATTTTAGTTATCCAGGGATAAAGGGTCTTTCTTTTAACCCATTCATGAAGAACAAATTTCTCGGACTACAAGAAAGTCAATACGAAAAACTTCCGAAAAATTTATAATTTTCCTCTCCATTTGAGGCTACATCAATCAAAAACCAATGCCAACTTTGTTTTTAAGATAAGAATTGACTCTACCCTAACGATGCAAAAAAATCAGGAAGGTTTGGCGAGGTAGCGCTCAATTACAAAGTGGCAATCGCTATAAAAGACGAGCCGATTTAATCAATCCCACTGAATACCTGCTGGATTGGCAAGAAAGGTAGGGTGGTATTGTTCAACATTGCATGATCTTTTTGTCTGTCTGATGGGAGCGTTGAGTTATCAAACCTTATGAATGCAAAGGCAGTTATGTTCATCATTCATCGTTTCAGGGTAGAGCCTAGTGATCTTTGTCTGACGGACCTGCAATGGTCCGTCTGCAGGCATGATTGTTATTGTTCTCCACGGAGTAATGCCTCAACGGTTATTTGAGCTAAGCGTATATTGGCAAACCTGTAAATCCACCCGGCTCCGTAAAGATTCTTCAAATGTGTGATGATGTCTGTGATGCCAATGCCTGTTAACGGGCTTACAACAGTGTCCTGCCACCAAGGCTGACTCCACGGCCTGTAATTGCGCGTCACCCGATTAGCCAATGGGCTAGTAACCAAACTGCCGAGATTTTCACCGGATTTATAAATGGCCTCAAGTTGTGCAGCCATTGCAGCGACTTCCTGTGGGTTTACACCCGAAGAATCGCCAGCCCAATAGTAAACGACATCGACGCGGACAGGTAATAAGGGATCTCTACGAAGACCCGTCAAGCCTGCAAGTTCTGTGTAACGACCCAAAGAATAATTAGCAACATCAACGACTCCTGCATCTAGTCCAGCGGCGTCTAATCTAGGGCCCGAGCGAGAAAGAGACTCAGACGTTCTTTCTGGTGATAAGTCGAGACCAAGATGCTTTGATGGGCTTTCGCCAATCATCCCTTCCCAATAGTCTATATCGTCGGCATGAACTCTACTCCTTGCAGGTTGATAGAGTGGGATCTGAATCAACATGATTTGATTTACGGCAGCCTGTCCAGCTATCGCTTGACCGCTAGTCACAAGTTCAGCTATTCGGTCCTGTCCTTCAGTAGTTGCCGAGACATCTGCTTGACGTTCAATAACGAGCGGAGTCATTTGGCCATTGTTGTTAAAAAAAAGCAGCTGACCTGGAATGTCAGAGTTAGAACGTCGCGAAGCGGGGTATCTTAAAGCTTTGTCCCTGTGATTATCTACAACCGTGACCGAGGTGCCGCGATTTGTGACCATTATGGTCAAGACTGCAGGCGCTCCTTGAGATGATTGGTAACTATAAATGCTCGGAACAAAATCTGCTTTTCCTCCGGCTGGAACAGGTAAAATGGCAGCCTGTGCGCTGACAAGAACCTTATCATCTCTCGGTAATAACAAGCTGCTGTCCGGTTTCTCTCTCCAAGAGAGAAAGTGCTCTAAATGCTCAAGTAGAGTTGCCAAACTGACGGCAAAGGGCTTGACACCCCAAGAGTTTCCAACCGGTACAAAGACTTTATCAAGATCCATATCGACAGTTAAGTCGTTGAAATTTGGGAGGCGGATGATTGATTGTGCTACGCCTTGCAGTTTTTTGCTGGAGCCACCTAAGGCAACCAGTCGCACGTCGCTAATGTTGCTTCCTACCGCTGAGTAGCCTGTGCGTCCTGTATCCTGCCAAGAAGCCGTGGTTACGATTAACCCGGATTTCTCATAAAAAAACACCTGCAATCCAATCAAACCTTTGAGATAA
>CAZBDM010000476.1:0-4210 GCA_964490675.1 uncultured Oligoflexales bacterium | reverse complement strand
TCAGGAACTAGGCAAATCATCCCTGTATGACGATTGTGCTGATCTTTTTGTCTGACCCAATGACAGAATGCGGTACTTTTTTCCTCTCCCTTTGAATGGGAGACGAGTATTAAATCAGGTTTGTAAACATCATAAAGTGTTCTTGCTTCGAAAAAACCTTCAGCGATAAGAAAAGATTTCGAAAAAGGAAAGCTTTGATTTTCAAGTGCATGAGAAAGCTTAATCGCCGTTCTTCTATCAGGATGAACTATTGCGATTTTTAGGTGATTTGTTTCTTTTAACATAATGCGTCCTCTAGATGTGATCCTAATGGTCCCTCCCCCCGGAAGGATTTGAACATCCTGTCGTCGACGCCAGCTAATTTTTAATGATGTTTAAATTTTTTTGCCAAATTAGTGCTTTAACGAACTGAAAATCAATCACCCAAATGTTCGCAAATCTTACAATCGAGACTTTTTTAATAGACCCGTCAACTTACTAACTTCAGTAGGCAAAGCTTTTATCGCTCAGGATAATCGGCAAGTGTTCGATAATGATAGTATTAAAAGTACAATATTTTATTAATTTACCCAGATGGTATTGATGACTCTGCCGACGCTCTCAAAAATCGATGAGCCTGAAGAAGAGAAACCAAAGAAGAAAAAGTCCTGGTATCGCTTTAACGTATTCAGGGTGATCTTTTTAGTTGGTTTTTTCTCCTCCATCGTAGCCGGTGTTTTTACATGGCTATGGCTTGAGGAACTTGGTGTTCTAGAAATAAAAGACGATCAGCTTGAAATTATTACAAGCTGGCGCCCGAGTGATAATACAATTATCTATGATCGCAAGGGTGAAAAGATCGGAGAGTTTTTCACCCAATATAATATCTTCGTTCCTTTTAAAGATCTTCCTCGCCACTTTATTAAAGCTGTTACTGCTATCGAAGATCGTAAATTCTGGGAACACAAAGGCATCGATCCAAAGGCGATGTTTCGTGCAGCGCTCATTCACCTCAAACAACTCGACCCCAAGTACCGTCAGGGTGCTAGTACCATCACCCAACAGGTGGTTCGTCACTTTCTTCTCCCGAAAGAGAAAACCATCGACCGGAAAGTCCGTGAAATCGCTCTTGCCCTCAAACTTGAGAAGTTGATGTCTAAACAGCGTATCTTTGAAATTTACGTCAATTCAATGTTTCTTGGCTCTGGTTCCTACGGTGTCGGAGCAGCAGCATATCGTTACTTCGGAAAGTCCATTAGTGAAATCGAACCGCACGAATCAGCACTGATTGCAGGTCTTTTTCAATCACCTAGCCGCTACAATCCACACCGTTACCCAAAACGCGCGCGAAACCGTCAAAAACAGGTTTTTAGAGCCTTACATGCTGCGAAATATGCGGGAAGCAGTACGATTAAAAAGTGGTTTACTATGCCTTTAAACTATAAACCCTACACTCCTCTTTATGGCGAATCGTCACCTTACTTTATCGACTTCGTTGCCGAGCGCGCCCAAAAGATATTAAGAAAGCCAGTCAAGAACCAAGGCTTAAGAATTTACACGACACTTGATTCTCGCCTTCAAAAAATTACTGAAGACGCCGTTAAAAACTCTGATGAAGTTTTTAAAAAAGCCCAGCAGTACGTCGTACCCGTTAGAATGAAAGATGGTAAATGGGGTAAGCCACCGATCGAAGCGGCCGCTCTCGTACAAAACCCAAGAACAGGGGAAATATTGGCGATGGTCGGTGGGCGAGATTACAAACAGTCACAATTTAACCGCACTGTCGATGCCTACCGATCGCCAGGCTCTGCGTTTAAGCCTATTCTATACTCCCTTGCTCTGATGTCAGGTTACCGATGGAGTGATTTAATCTATGTGGCCCCCTTAACAGTTAACGGAACTTACCGACCACGTAACCCGACCAAAGACTATATGACAGAGACAACGCTTCTGCGGGCGTTTTATCGATCGATGAATGGCCCGACTGTTGAAATAGCCAAGAACATCGACCTTAAAGTTCTAGCTGCTCATGCAAGAAAGATTGGTATCGCCACAAAGGTCAAAACAGAAATGGGTTCTGTACTCGGTGGCTCAGAAGTGCGTATGCTTGATCTGGCGAGAGCCTACTCTACCTTCGCTCATTCAGGTAAAAGAACCTCACAGATCGCTATCACTCGCATTGAATCTCGCAAAGGACGTGTCCTTTATCGCGCACCAGATCTCAGCAGAAGACAAAAAAGAGCTATTTCCCCGCAAATTGCTTATCTCATGACAAGAGGAATGAGAGCCGTCCTTAGTCACGGCACCGGATACAAATCTGGACGACTCGCCAATTTCGCTGTCGGTAAAACGGGGACCTCCAACGAAGCCAAAGATAACTGGTTCTGTGGCTATAGTCCCGACCTTACCGCGATCGTTTGGGTTGGCACCGATCACAATGTGCCAATGCGTGGAAAAGCGAGTGCCGCTAACCTCGCACTGCCGATCTGGGATAAGATCATGACCGAAGCCTCGAAGTTTAGAAAAGCTCGCTACTTTCCGAAACCAAGAGGACTTGTTTCATACAATATTCATTCGCGTTATGGCTACCGCGATAAAGATGGTATGCGTATGTGGTTCTTATATAAAAATCGTCCACCAGAAGATACCAACGCTCTTAAAGCACTTGATCTATCTGGTAACTATAGAAACGTTTTTGCGAAATGAAACTTGGACTGATGAAAACACTTTGCTTTAACATTTGTATGATGATGGTTGTCAGTTTGTCTGTGGCAAGTTGTATGAAATCGTCAGCAAAAGCCAAGAAAAAGACATCTAAGTCTAAGGCAGAGCAAGAACAACCACTCACCTTGAAGGAAGTGGTTAGTGAACCCTCTGTCGCTTACAAAGATAAAAAAAGCGACAAGAAGAGTCAATTAAAGAAGAAACGCAAAAAGAAGAAAAAATACGACATTGCCAAGATCACCAGCCGCTGTAAAAAGTACATCAGCATTAGCAAAGAAGAAATCAAACCGCTTCTGCAAGCGCTTGGTCCACAAATCAATCCAAAAGCTCCGCTGTGGACAGCTCATAGGCTAAAAGACTATGTCTGTGATTCAAATCAATACCGCATTAAAACAATCAAGTTCGTTAGAGACGCTCTTAACACCAGTAATCAAAAAATCGGCCTTATTCTTCCACTCACTGGCCCCCATCAAGATGTCGCCAAAGCTCTTATGGAGGGTATCCAATCTCTACAAAGCAGTTTTGATTTTGATATCAACCAACATCTTGTTATCCGCGATAGCGCTAGTAATGATGCCCAGACTCTCAAGATGCTTGCTGACCTTCTGATCAATGAACAGGTTTCGATGGTCATGGGAGGCCTTTTAAAATCGGAAGCGAAGATTATTTCACAGTACACTAAGATGTTAAAAGTACCTTTCCTGATGTTTAATACTGATGATCAAATCCTCAAAGAAAATCCTTATGCTTTTCAAGTCTTTCCAGCCGAAAGACAATTAGCCTACATTCTTGCTCATATCGCCAAGTCAAAAAACTATATGCGCATCGCTGTTTTAAGACCAGACTCAGGCAAGTCAGATACGCTCGTAACGCACTTTATCGAAGTCGCTCAAAAGCTCGGTATTAAAATTACTCAAAATATTATCTATACATCCGGAGATTTCGAATCGATGGATCTAGCTATAAGAGCAGTATCCAACATGAATGTCGATAGTCGCAGTGCTGAGTACCGCTCAGCCTATTGGCGCGCCAGGCGTCGCGCCAGAAGGGCAAACACACGCTTTAATGCTCGTATGGTAATCCTTAAACCTAAGATTCAGTTTGATGCGGTTTTTGTTCCAGACGAGTTCCGTATCGTTCATCACTTTGCCAAACTTTTTCAATACCACGGTGTTGATTGGGTACCGATGATCGGTAATCATGAATGGCGTTCTGAAGCTTTAATCAAACCATGGAACGAGTTTTTAAACGGCTCTTTCTTCGCTGACTTTATTGGAAACTACCAGCATCTTCCACCTGGCGTGAAAGCACCGACAACAACTTCGCCTTATTTTGTTTCGCCAGAGTATGTCAAGATTGTTGATTATAAAATGATTGGCTTTAGGGGGGCAAGTATCGCTCTCAATAGTATCAAAGCAAACCCTAAAAAACGTCGTTTTTATGCCAGGACTCTCAGACAACTAGGTGGTGAACCCGGCTTCTTTAATGCCCCAAAGGTTTTTGATGG